>JAOZTK010000007.1 GCA_029942185.1 Flavobacteriaceae bacterium | reverse complement strand
TCCCACTTATTTATAAAGGGATTAGGGGCGTTTCTTAGTATAACCGGAGATATAGCTCTGTAACTATCCCAATTTACATATGGATGTAGGATCTCAACTTCCAGATAATATTTCTCATGTCGTGTAATCTCTCCTTTTACTTCGAGATCATCAACACTTATGGAGACCAATTTTGTTTTCATTATGTAACAATTTAAAGATTAAACATTGTTACATCAAGTCAGCTAAAATTAAAGGATTACTCTAATTGTTTGAGTGAACACTCCACATTCTGAACCACCGTTTCTGCGAGTAGCAGTCGGTTGGTATCCCGCTAAGGATTCCTGATGTATAACACAAAGATAATATTTTTTTCTAAGTACATGACAGAAACTTAAATATTTCTATATCATTTTGATTTTCAAAGTTTAACAAAGTCTTTGCAATGTATAAAGAGTACATATTTGAATATACTTTTGGCTTTTATTCCGTGTTTTTTTTTAAGAATAGGTTTTATTTTGTAGATATATTGTAGCCTTCCCTAATAGTACACAAAACGGAATAAAAATTTAAAAAGAAGTGAATTCTGAATTTAAAACAATTCAAAGGGTCGGAAAGTGATTTTTGGACAATAATTAACTAATCATTGTTATCCTTCCAGTCTGTTTTTGTATAATCCCCTTTTATTGGGATAACATTTCTAACACCTCCTATTGGATTTGGGATATCATTTTTATATCGTGGAATTAAATGAATATGAACATGGTGAATAGTTTGACCTGCTGCTTCGCCTATGTTTATCCCAATATTATATCCATCTGGTTTAAAATTTTTTTCTAAATAGTTTTTTACTTCATTAATTAAAAGATTGCAAGATATTTGTTCATTTAATGACAATTCAAAATAACTTGAAACATGTCTTTTAGGAATTATTAAAACATGTCCTTTTGATACTGGATATTTATCAAAAACCGAATATGCTAATGCTGTTTCGATAAGTATTTCTCTTTTGGGAGAGCAGAATACACATTTTGAATTTTTTTCTACAACATGTTCATAATGTTGATATTCATATATTTCCGTAAAATCATTTTTATAGATACTTTTAAAAGGAAGCACTACATTAGTTTGAAATGTTGGTTTTTTATAAATATAATGAGTTCTATAACCCTCATTTTTTACATCTCTTCTTACAACAAAATACGCTTTTCCATTAGCTTTTAATAGTTGACTGATTGACATAAGTACTTTACTTTGGTCTATAGGTTCTATAACATTCAAAACATAAATACAAGTAATTATGTCATATTTTTTTATTGGATATTCTTTGAAATAGTACTTATCATAACCTTCAATATTGTATTCTAAATCAATAAGAAATTGAACATCTGAACCATGACCACAACCATAATCTAGAATTTCCCCTTGCAAAAACCCATTCCTTTTAAGCCAATTCATTGGAAAAGATAATTTATCTCTTTCTTTAGCTGTTAAATATGAATATATGTTTTTCTGTTTCATTGTCTATCCCAATACTTAAACCCTGAGTTACTTGCAATTTGAATTAATGGTTCTAATGTATTTTGAAATCGTTTTATTAGTTCTTTTTCTGATAAATCTAACACTTTAGAAATACTCGTGTCTAAAAAAAGATAATCTTCTAATAATTTGTTTTTTGGGTGTTCAGAATATATAATTTCTATTGCTTCCCTTTGTATTACCACAAAAGGTTTTAAGTAAGTTGATAATTTCGGTAGTTGATTACTTTTAGATGAATTGATACTGCTATCAGAAGGTAAAAGATTCCATAATTGATTATGAGAAACAAAACTCCAAGGAATAAAATGTTCCACATCAAAACTATCTTTGTAAAGTGTTTTACCTGTATAAATACAATTGATAGAGCCTAATTCGTCAAAAACTACTTCCCAGTATTTTCTTTGTTTCCCTAGTCCTCTTCGTTGAATTGGTTTAACTAATTTATCTGCAATATTTGGAATATTTAAATTATTTGACTGTACAAAAGTTATTAAATTCCAATAAGAAAAATCTAGCAATATTTTATAACTATTGAAAAGATAATCTCTCCAATTTGGATTAATTTCAATTTTAAATGTGTCTTTTTTGCAAATTTTATAAAGGCAATTGTTTTTTAAAACCTGTGACATCTTTATTGTTTCAGCAGTTGTTTTAAAAGGAATCCATGGTGATAAAAACTTATAGGGAACTTGTTTGTTAAAGTGAGTTATTAATTTATTAACATCTTTATTTTTTGAATTTTTCAATAATATAAATAATTTATCATGTGATATATCTATTGGGATAGTAAGCTTTTTCTGAATTTCAACAATATTATCTTGTAATTTATCACTATATCCGAAACTTAGTTTAAAATAATTAATTGGATACCACGCATTACAAATCATCTGAATTAGAATATCTTTAACCTCAATACTTTTATTGTCTTTATTTCTTACAAATAGCTGTAATATTGATAAAAACCAATAATATTTGTAGGAAGCTACAGTATTATTAAAAATTTGAGTTAATTTTTCAACGGATACTTTCTTGTTTTCTGGTAAAGGTTTTAGCATTTTTTATTCTTTTCGTTAAAAGTAATAAAGAAGAAGTATATAACCTACCCATCAAACAGATTATTTATAAACAGATTCTAACACTTATTCCTTACCATCTTAATTGGGTTTATTTTCGTTTAAAACCTTTTTTATAGTAGGGATCTCTTTCTTTTTAAGCTCCGGCTTTTTCTTATTGATCAACTTTAAACTATCCTTTAAATCTTTTGTCGCTTGAGTAGTATCTAACATCTTTTGTAAACGGGTTTTTACTTTTTTATAGATCGCTTGATAGTCGTCTATACGCGACATATAATAGAGGTTGCTCGTTTGGAAACGCAGACTGTCTATCCCGTACTTTTCATAAACCAAGGGCATATAATCTAAATTGCGTTGTAAATTTTTAGTCTTGATATTTTTTGCAGCAGTTGCCAAATACATATCCGTCAACAAATCGACCATTTGATTTTTTGAAATTAAATCTTTTGGTTTTTTATAAATGGTATTGCTGGTACAAGCAATTATAAAAACGGTAGCCAATACTATAATTAAGCTATTTTTAATAGAAATATTCATTTTACAAACTTAAGTTTTTTTAGTTCTCAGGATTCAGTCTCCAGCATTCACTCTTTAGTCTTTAGTTGTTCAGTATACAAAATCTGTGGACTGAGAACTAATCATCGATCAAATTCTAATCGTTGTCCTTTTATCGTATCGTTAAACACCCCATTTTGATACATATGATTTCCATTGACAAACGTATGTGTTATTCTTGAAGTAAAAGTCGTTCCTTCAAGAGGTGACCAGCCACATTTATATAAGATATTGTTTTTATTGACCGTCCAAGGTTTTGAAAGATCTATCAAAACTAAATCGGCATAATATCCTTCACGAATAAAGCCTCTTTTTTCTATTTGAAAAAGTATAGCGGGATTATGTGCCGTCTTTTCCACAATTTTCTCTAGAGAAATCTTCCCTTTTTCATAAAACTGAATCAAAGCAGGTAAGGCGTGTTGTACCATAGGTGCACCACTGGGTGATTTGGTATACACACGTCTTTTTTCTTCTAAGGTGTGCGGTGCATGATCTGTTGCTATGACATCTATACGATCATCTAAGAGTGCTTTCCAAAGTGCTTTTTGATGTTTTTCTGATTTTATAGCAGGATTCCATTTAATCAAGGTGCCTTTATCATCGTAATCGTCGTCATTAAACCATAAATGATGTACACAAACTTCAGCGGTTATCTTTTTATCTGCCAAGGGAATTTTATTCGTAAACAAATCCATTTCTTGCAACGTTGATAAATGAAAAACATGCAATCTAGCTCCTGTTTTTTTTGCTAAGGCTACGGCTTTAGAAGAAGAGATAAAACAAGCTTCCGAATTGCGAATCTGAGGATGCAAAGACACAGGAATATCTTCTCCAAAAGTTTTGATATATTGGTTTAAATTTTCTTTTATCGTCTCTTCGTCTTCACAATGTACGGCAATCAACATCTCAGTTGAAGAAAATATCTTTTCCAGAATACTTTCATCATCTACCAACATATTACCCGTTGAAGAACCTAAAAATAATTTAATACCTGCTACATTTTTAGAATCTGTTTTTAAGAGTTCTTCAAGATTGTCATTAGTGCCTCCAAACATAAAGGAATAATTTGCATAGGATGTCTTGGCAGCAATCGCAAACTTCTTTTCCAATTCCTTTTGTGTTGTTGCCTGCGGTACGGTATTGGGCATTTCAATAAAAGAAGTAATACCTCCGGCAACAGCAGCTCTACTCTCTGATGCTATATCGCCTTTATGCGTTAAACCGGGTTCTCTAAAATGAACCTGATCATCAATCATGCCCGGAAACAGATACATTCCTTCGGCATCTACCACATTTGTATCGGAACTTTTATGACTGATTGTCTCTGCAATTTCTATAATAAATTGATTTTCAATAAGAACATCCGAATCAAAGATCTTGCCTTCATTGACAATCTTAGCATTTTTAATTAATAACTTTGACATATTATTAGCAATTTATTTATTGGGTGGAAACTTCATAAGAGTCATTTGAATCACTCCAAAAACAGCTTCAGTAATTATCGAGCCACTCATTTTAGAATTTCCGTGTATTCTATCGGTAAAGATAACTGAAACTTCTTTAATATCAAATCCATATTTCCACGCCTTGTATTTCATTTCTATCTGAAAAGCATAGCCTACAAAACGTATTTTATCTAAATCTATCGTTTCTAGAACTTTACGCTTATAACATACAAATCCGGCAGTTGTGTCATTAATTGGAATACGCGTAATAAGTTTTACGTATTTTGATGCAAAATAAGAAAGTAAAATACGTTTGATATCCCATTTTACGACACTAATTCCGTCTACATAGCGTGATCCTACAGAAACATCTGCTCCTTCTTCTTTACAAGCTTTATACAAACGCGGCAAATCATTCGGATCGTGAGAAAAATCAGCATCCATCTCGATAATATACGCAAAACCTGCTTTTAATGCCCATTTAAATCCGTGAATATAGGCAACTCCCAATCCTTGCTTTTCTTTTCTATTCTCTATAAAAAGTCGATCGGGAAAAGTCGTTTGTAGTTGATTTACTAGGTCTGCCGTTCCGTCCGGAGAATTGTCATCTACTACCAAAACAGCAAAATCTTTTTCTAAACCAAACACCGCCTGAATAATAGCTTCAATATTCTCTTTTTCATTATAAGTGGGTATAATGACGAGTGTATCGGATTGTTGAGTTGTATGAATGTCTTTTTTTGGCATGATAATCCCCGGAAAAAGTTGAAATATTTAGAATACAAACCTAGTGAAAATGAACAACCTAAAAGCAACTATTTCTTTAAATTATCGATCCAATTATAATGTCCGATAGCTTTTTCGCAAATTTCTACGCATCACTTTACCGGATGCGGTTCTTGGTAACTTTGAAACAAGGACAAGGTCACTTGCTTTAAAAAGTGGATTGATTTGTTTTTTAATGAGTTGCTGTATCTCTTTTAAAGCGATATCCTTTTTAACTTTTTTGGTTGCGACATAATAAATTATCAATTTATCCGGGCCTCCTTCTTGGGGTGCTACAGCAATTGCCGCTGACTCTTTTACAAAATCCAAACTGTTTACTGTCGCTTCAATTTGCAATCCACTTACCTTAATTCCTCCAAGATTCATCGCATCATCTACACGTCCTTGTGCCTTATAGTAGCCGTTTTTTATTTGTGACATTTGATCGCCATGACGTCTTAAAACCTGATTCTTGTACTTTGGTGTATCTTTATAATACACTTCATAATGATTTTTATTGAGCAAAAGATTCGATAATCCCATAATGGGTGGAATTATAAACACTTCCCCTTTATCATTTTTCTTATTGTTTTCATCTAACAACACAAATTCTCCTCCCAAAGTTTGCGTAGAAAAAGTACTGGGTATATTGTCCTGTACCAATGTGCTCGCCACATATCCGCCACCTATTTCCGTGCCTCCGCAATACTCAATAATAGGTTTGTGATTTCCCAAACTCATCAAATATGAATAATCTGTTGGATTGGACACTTCTCCTGTAGAGCTAAAACATTTTATAGCATTCCAATCCAATTCTTCCATGCAGCGTGTATTTTTCCAATGTTTGACAATACTTGGAACCAATCCGAGCATATTAACTTTTGCATTTTGCACGAATTCTCCAAATTCTTTACCCGTTGGTGCTCCGTAATACAATGCCATTGTCGCCTTATTCATCAGGGAAGCAAATACCAACCAAGGTCCCATCATCCAGCCTAAATTAGTGGGCCAAGCAACTACATCATCCATATGGATATCATGGTGATAATAGCCGTCAGAGGCGCTTTTTATGGGCGTTGTATGTGTCCATGGAATGGCTTTGGGTGCGCTTGTTGTCCCTGAAGAAAAAAGAATCGTAGCAGTATCGTCAGGATTACAAGATACCGAATCAAATTCGGTAGTATCAACTAAAAAATCATTCCAATATAAATCAATTTCTCGTAGTGGTATAATTGTATCCACTACTTGAATTACAATAGTTTTTGGAGCATTTGCTTGTAACAATTTCTCATAAAGAGGTAGGATTTTATCTGCACGCAATTGTACATCTTGCGTAAAAATCAATTTGGGTTTGGTAATTTGTAAACGAACGGCTATTTCATTTGGGGTAAAGCTATCCGCTATAGTCGCTACCGGAGTCCCGGCTTTTATTCCTGCTAAATAGATCGCAACAGCTTCTAACGTCATCGGCATATCAATTGCGATAACATCCCCTTTTTGTAAACCTTGATTATGAATGGAATTGGCGATACGATTTACTAGTTTTTCTAGATTTCCGTAACTTATTTTTTGTATGGATTCCCCTTCTTTTTGATAGATAATTGCCAGGGCATCCGAATTGTGTGTAAAACAAGCATCCGCAATATTCATTTTCGCACCAAACAACCATTGTGCTTGAGTTACACCCTTTGAAAGATCTAGAATCGTTTTGGGAGCTTTATAAAATGGGATGTGTAAATTTTTTATAGTCTTTTTCCAAAAAGCTTCTTTTTCATTTACAGACCAATGCCAAAATTCTTTATAATCAGCAAAACCCAAGGATTGCATGTTTTTATAAATATTTGTTTGTTTTATTTGTTGTTTACCGGGTTTCCAGATTTTAAAATCAGACATACACAAGATATTTTACAGATAGATGCAAAGATAAAACTTATAATGCATTTTTTATGTTTTCAAAATAAAACCGGTACAGAATATATTCCATACCGGTTTTGAAGTTATACTGACCTGAATTGGTTATTCTACAATAATCCGTTTCACTTTAGCAAAGCTGTGATTACCCAATCTTATGATGTATACCCCGGATGTAGCTCGATCCATATTAAGTGGATACGTATAAGCACCATTTTGTTTTAGCAAAGGTTTGTTTAATAATTCCTGACCGAATATGTTGTATACTTTTATATTCAATTTTTCGGTATATTCTTCACTAGTTAATGAAACTATAAAGTGGTTATCTCCTAATGTTTTAATCATCAAATCACTTGCATCGACAGAATTATCAAAAACCCCTGCGGAAGTAGTGTTACAAATCTCCAGACTCCAAGAATTTAAAGTTCCGCTATCTCCATTTGCATCATCCGTAATTTCTAAAGTCCAATCTCCTAAAGATGACATTCCGTTATAATCTGCCAATAAGCCTTCGGGTCTAAAACTACCTGTAAATGGTGGACTTCCTGCTGTTATATCTATCATGGCAGCGTCATCAAATATTGTATCGATAAAATCACTTCCACCACTACCATTATCGGTACTCAATTCTACACGAGTTCCATCAGGGCCTTCCAAGAAAATATCTAAATCGCCACAATAAGTATGGTTGAGATTGATCGTCACATTTACATCGTAGATTATGGTATCATCGGCAAAGTTTACTACAGAAGTTGTAACAGTTCCTGAGCCGGGACCGATGGGTTGTTGTGTGTTATTGGTTTCACTATTACAAGAAGAGTTTACTACCACAACACTTATTTCATCGTTAGCCGTATTACTATCAGAAGCTAAACCAGTAGTTGCAGATAAATTGTATCCTTGAAATGCTGTAAAGTCACCTTGATTGGCAAAAGAGTAATCTAATGTTTCCCCTGCAGCTAATGGACCGGCAACTTGTTCGGTTACGGGCGTTCCACCGTGTAAAGTGTAAGATACATCAAAATCACTTTGTTCGAATCCTCCAAAATTCTGCAAACTAAGTGTTATGGTTTCCATTCCCATATTATTTCCCGAAACAGGAGCGACAACAGCAATTGTACCTATGTCATTGTGTAATAAATGAGAAATATCTTTTGTGAGACTATCGTTATTTGTATCCTCATCACCCGATAGCGAGGTTTTAATCACAATTGAATAAGTGTGTCCTTCAACCGATAAGTCAGCCGGTGTACCAAAAGTATACTGTACATATTCTGTAGAAGCAATTGTTCCGGAAAAGGTTTCTGTCACAAGGTTGCCTCCATCAATTTGATAAGAAACATCAAAATTTGATTGGCTATCTATCCCGTAATTAAAAATAGTTATTGTGATGTCTTCACTATTTGTCAGAACACCGCTAACCGGTGAATCGAGACTTACTGTACCCAAATCATTTGGAAAATTGGGCGCTATTTTAAACGAAGCGACTCGTGTACTCCAATTACCGTTACTTTTAACATACTCTCCGGTATACCAAAAAGTTTTATTATCTGTCGGATCTAAGGTGAGTTGTGAATAGTCGCCAAATCTGTTTAGTGTAGTCCTTGAGCCTTCACCATCTATTATTGTTTCTTCGTCTATGGTCATCTCTCCTAAAGGGTCAGACGCATATCTTCCTGTATATTTTAAACTGGGATACGTAGTGCTATTTCCCACAATAAAACCCAACCCAATATTTCCACTTATATCCATGGACATACTTCCCATAAATCTGTATAAATCATCATTAGGAGCATAGGTTCCTTCTTGATAAATACTCCAACTTCCTGCATTTTCTCGTAATTCAAACCAACGAATACCTAAAATAGTATCATCATTATTTACGTCTACATTAAAATTTAAAGTTGCTGAAATATGAGAACCATAATCCCAATAATTGCACATATAAGAAACAACACCGGTAATTCCGTCAATTTTTTGTGAGGTTCCCGGTTGTGGAATTTCACCAGAACCAAAAGTCGCTGTAAACGAATCAAATGGAGTAGTGTTTAGTTCATCAGGCATTGAAACCGTAGCGTTAGTCGTATTGACCCAATCTAAATCTATTTCCCATATTTTTAGGTGATCGGGACCTGTAGCCCAAGCATCGTCTTGTAAATAAATAATATAACCGGGTTTAGAGGTGTCCGGTAAATTTGGACCTACAGAATTCATAGCCAAAGCCGCAAAAACAGTATTGGAATTCTCTGAATTACTCGGTAAATCAAAACCTACTATTTGAGCGGTAGGTTCTCCCGCAGTCATAGCATCTCTCTCAACGGCATAAACGACATTCCCGGAAAACTTATTTGCTGTGATGTAATAGCCATCATGCCAAATAGAATACTTAGGATAATCAGGAAATGCATCCAAATTAAATCGATATGTAAACCATCCATCATTGACAGGGTCAGGACCTTGACAAATTGCAAAAAGTAAGCCGTTAGGTGAATCTGAAAATTGTGTAATTACAAATCTGTCTACATATCTGTCGTATAATACAACCGGATCACCATAAGTTTCTCCCGGCCATAACATCCCCAAAGAAGCATGAGGGAGCAATACATTTCCTGTTTTATCAAATATTGCAAATCCCGAATTATAAGCGTGTATGTAATGGTTAGGCCCAACAGCTCCGGTCGGATCGGGAACAGACCAAGCACTATAAGCACCTTCTTGTTGTGCTCCTTCAAAGTTTTGGAGAGTTTCTCTTCCTTGAACTTTTCCTTTATTATTCTGCGCCAATGCATCTTTTCCTTTAGGAAGCGCATCAAAATTGGTCGGATAATTAATCCATCGCTTATTACTTTTACCGGTTTCTTCTTTTACTATAGCAGAATTCTCGCCTAAGGGTGTTTGTGAAATTAAAGCGGGTCTTATTACAACTGTTGATGATGTCGCTGTAAAACTAGGCGTTGTATTTTGAGAAAAAGCAAGTATTGATAGTAATAATAGTACGCTTATTAGAATCGATTTTTTCATTTACAAATGAGTTATAATGGGCTATAATTAAAAAATCTTAAAACGATATGATAAGCCCCCTTCACGTTTTAAGAAAAGAATTCTCGCAATTTAACAATATTTTACAATGTTAGAACAAATTCTTAAAAAAGAATCGGAGCAAAAGAATCCATTAAATGAGTTTTTTGATTGATTCTATCTGAAAAAATTATTGAGATTGCTTAAAACTCAATGGCTTTGACATCTTCTTTTTCTTTCTCATTTTCATCTTCTCCCTCATTATTTTCTTCGTTACAATTTAAACGAATACTGATTACAGCCGGTTTTTCAAAATCTTCTTCACTTATATACAAGTTTTTATCTGCATAACATTTTTTCATATACAAAGCCCAAATAGGCAATGCCATTGAAGCTCCTTGTCCTTTAGATATATGGTGAAAATGAGTAGCACGATCTTCTCCCCCTACCCAAGCACCACTGACCAAATTAGGAACAATTCCTATAAACCAACCATCTGATTGTGCTTGTGTGGTCCCTGTTTTTCCGGCAATGGGGTTTTTAAACAAATATGGAAAACCCGTAACGATCTTATCGGGATTAGACGTCCATCCTTTTCTAAGTCTGGCTCCGGATCCGCTCGTTGTCACTCCTTTCATTAAATCTAACATCACATAAGCCGATTCTTCACTCATAACTTCATTAGTTTTGGGGACAAATTCTTGTAAAACTGTTCCATTTTTATCTTCAATACGAAGCAGCATAATAGGTTCAACACGTTGTCCTTTGTTTGCAAAGTTTGTATAAGCGCTAAGCAATTCGTAAAGACTTAAGTCAATTGCTCCCAACGCGATAGACGGATTTGCTTGAATTTTCGTTTCAATACCGGCTCGTTTAGCCAATTCTACCACGGTTTTAGGTCCTACTTCATCAATCAATCGTGCTGTAATTACATTGATTGAACTTGCCAAGGCTTGTCGCAAAGTACGCTCTCCCCCATACGATTCAGTAGCATTTTTTGGAGTCCAATCTTCTTCTGACCCATATTTTTCCTTTGGAATAGTATATAAGGTATTTGGGTATTTATCACAAGGTGATTTTTTTAATTGATTGATGGCTGTTGCATAGATAAAAGGTTTAAATGTCGAACCCACTTGCCTTTTTTGTTGTTTGACAGCATCGTATTGAAAATGCTTGTAATTGATGCCTCCTACCCAAGCTTTTATCTGTCCCGTTTGCGGTTCGATAGATAAAAAACCTGTACGTAAAAATCGTTTGTAATAGCGAATCGAATCCTTAGGGGTCATAAGCGTATCAATAGTTCCCTTCCAAGAAAATACTTTCATCTGTGTTTTTACATCAAAGGAAGCTATTATATCATTTTTAGAAACCCCTGCTTTTTTCATTTTACGCCAACGTTCAGAACGACGCATTGCACTGTAGAGAATAAAATCGATTTCTTCACTTGTCACATCTATAAAAGGAGCCGTTTTATTACGTTTTTGCTCTTTAAAGAAAGCACGTTGCAAGTTAGACATGTGCTCTTTAACTGCCTCTTCCGCATAAGCTTGCATTCGGGAATCAAGGGTTACAAAAATCTTTAAACCATCGCGCATCAAATTGTAGGTCTCTCCATTGGGTTTGGGATTATTTTTGATCCACTTTTTCATATAACTTCTGAGATATTCTCTAAAGTAAGTTGCCAAACCATCGCTGTGACTTTCTCGGTGTATATCTAATCCTAAGCCCATTTGTTGCAGTGAATCTTTCCATTTTTTAGTCAAATACTTATTTCGTTGCATTTGTTTTAAAACCACATTCCGACGATGTTTTACCATTTTTTCACGCCTTAAAGGATTGTAAAGTGAGGAGTTTTTTAGCATTCCAATCAACATCGCCGATTCTTCAATCTTTAATTCTTTAGGTTCTTTTCCAAAGTAAATCCTGGAAGCGGAACGTATACCAACAGCCTGATTTAAAAAATCATATTTATTAAGATACATGGCAATAATTTCAGATTTGGAATAATTACGTTCCAACTGTACAGCAATAATTATCTCCTTTACTTTTTGGATTATTCGCTTGAAAATATTACCGGAAGCTCGTTTTGTAAATGTCATTTTAGCTAATTGCTGGGTTATAGTACTCGCTCCTCCTCCTCTTCCCATTTTAACAATCGCGCGCAAAGTACCGCGTGCATCAATTCCTGAGTGCGTAAAAAAACGCTCGTCTTCTGTTGCAATTAAAGCTTCAATTAAATTTGTTGGTAAGTCGCTAAAATGAATAGGAGTACGATTTTCCTTAGCATATTTACCTAAAGTTTCTCCATCGATAGAAATAACCTCACTGGCGAGATTGTTTTCCGGATTTTCAAGTTCTTCAAAAGTTGGAAGTTTCCCAAAAGCACCTATTCCAGCCAATAAGAATAATAACACGATAAGCGTTAAACCAGATGCTATTAAAAGCCAAAACCAGCGTATGTATTTATTAAAACTTTGATTTAATTCTGTTTTTTTGCTCATTTTTTAATATTTGAAGCGTTTTATCTTACTAAAATACAATTCAATAACTGTTTTTATATGGTATTATTCTATTTTTTCTATACTAATACCCACGTCAGAAACTCCGAGAAGTGGATTAATCCCTTCAATTTTATTTCGGTTACGCATCGCTTGTTTTACTTGAAACAAATAGTTCCCCGGTTCTTGAAAACGCACATTATTTTTATAAAAAAGTTTATTCTCTTTAATATCTGAAAAACCACTTCCTAAAAAATGTCCTGCTGCATCTGTCATTTCATATTCTAGTGTATCAATCACTTTTGATTGATCCGGAAAAGTCATTTGAGTTATCAAAAACAAATTACTAAATCCATAATCTTTTGTATTCCGTAAATTTATAAACAGATTATAGCTGTTGACTGTATCTTGCACGGGGATTTTAAATTCCAACACCAGCTCTTTTCCCCATTCGTTTTTTTCAATGGACACATATTTGTTGTAAATCATATCCGACTGACAAGCTTGAATCAACAAAATTACAATCCAAAGAAAACTTAGATTACGTATTTTTTTTGTTGTTATCATTCGATTTATTTGATCTTTTGTGATTGTTGTTTGAGCCCTTAGGATTTCCTGATTTTTTTTGAAACCTACTCTTATTTTGATTGGTTTTAGTATTCCTTCTCCGCGACTTTCTTCTCTTTCTTTTAGGCTCGTCAAAACGGGTTAAACTATCTTTACCCACAGCATCTTCAAAACTTACTTTACTAGATGTTTCTACTATTTCAATGTCTCCCAAAGATTCTGCTTCTTTCCCCGCTTTATTAAGATTAATGATATCGTGTACCTGATCTACTGATAATTGATACCATTTATAATCTTCCGTATCATTATAAGTGTACCAAAGTTGCTGTTTAAAGATATCCATCTTGATAAACCTTGCCACTCCATTTTTAGTCTTTAAGATTTTTTTGGTGTCCGGGAAACCTTTTAACGCATCCAAATAAGAATCTAATTCAAAATTTAAACAACATTTCAAACGACCACACTGACCTTGTAATTTTTGAGGACTTAAAGATAATTGCTGATAGCGTGCCGCTTGCGTATTTACCCTTCTAAAATCTGTAAGCCAAGTAGAACAACACAATTCTCTCCCACAGGAACCAATACCTCCCAATCGAGATGCTTCGTGTCGTAAATCCACTTGTTTCATTTCGATACGCAACTTAAACGTAGCGGCTAAATCTCTTATAAGTTGTCTGAAATCTACACGTGAATCAGCCGTGTAATAAAAAGTAGCCTTTCTTCCATCTCCCTGATACTCAACATCTGACAATTTCATTTTTAAACCCAATTTTGATATTATCAAACGGGCTTCACGTTGCGTGTTCGCTTCATTTTCTCTTGCTTTTTTCCAAATATCAATATCTCTTTGATTTGCTTTTCTGTATATCTTTTTTATAAGATCACTGTTTGGTTCAATAGCATGTTTTTGAAGCTGTTTTTTAACCAACTCACCCGATAAAGAAATGCTTCCTATATCATGACCCGGAGAACTTTCTACAGCAATTGCTTCCCCTGTACAAAGTGATAAGTCATTTACATTTTTAAAAAACGCTTTACGTCCATTTTTAAATCGGACTTCATAAATATCAAAAGGTGTTTGATGACTCGGTAGTTCCATATTGCCCAACCAATCGTAAACAGTGAGTACATCACAACTCATCGAGCTACAAGCTCCATATTTTTCACAATCGCTTGGCAAGCTTTTTATATCTGTTTGTTGTCCGCAATTGGTACAACTCATAATTTTATGATTTTAAAGTTAAATACTCTAAGCTAAGGTTAAGAAAACGATCATCAGCTTTTATTTTCTAAACGATACTATGTGTTTTTTCGAGTACGTTTAAACCTCGAAACAAAGTTAGCTTATTTTGCAATAAAAATTGTAACAAATACAATACTGCAATCTCCAAAAATACGGATATAAAATTGAATCAAAAAAAATTATTGTAATTTTACTTTGATAATTTTAGAAGGGCAAGCTTCTGCAGCTTTTAGATTACTCTCAATCAAGCTTGCATCCGTTAACTTAACCGTGTGAAAACCTTTTCGATCTCGCGAATTTAACAAGATGGCTTTGCCGTCTTTTTTGGACATACGGTATTGTTCCGGTGCAATCTCTTGACAATAGTTGCAGCCAATACATTTGGATCGTTGTAGCGTAATTATCAACATTGTATTTTCACTTGTAGTATTTATAAAATATACACTTATTCGGTTATTTTAAAAACAGATGCAAATGTAAAACTAATTGAGGAAAGGGAATAATTTTATAGGACAAACTCCAGGGCAAACGCATACTTTTCTCTGTGAAACTTTGTGTATTCTATGAGTAACTCTGTGTAATAGCTTGTAATATAATATAAGAAGTTGCATTTACTAATTGAACTTAAGTTCTTTTTAAAAACCTAACACATTGATAAACAATACGCATTCAAAAGTGTACGTTTTAAACTATTCAAACAACTTCTTTAAGGCTGTTGCATCTTTTGGAAGCATTCGTTTTGATAAGACTAAACTCAGTTGTTTTCTACGTAAAGCAGCGTCATAACGTTCTTGTTCCAAAGGGGTTTCCGGAGCAATCAAAGGAACTTTTGTAGGCTTCCCATCGGCATCAACTGCGACAAATGTATAGATTCCTTCGTTTACTTTTTCCCGATTTCCCGTTTCGATACATTCTCGCCATACATCGACAAAAATCTCCATAGATGAATGAAAGGCTCTTGACACTTTTGCTTCTACAGAAATAATACTTCCTACGGGCACTGCTTTATTAAAGGCGACGTGATTTACGGATGCAGTAACGACTATTTCACGCGAATGTCTGCGTGCAGCAATACTACAAGCTCTATCCATTCTCGCTAAGAGTTCTCCTCCAAAAAGGCTATCTAAGGGATTCGTCTCACCCGGAAGCACCAAGTCTGTGAGTATTGTTAAAGATTCTGATGGGGTTTTTGCTTTCAAATAAATCTTCTTATTTAATCAACATCCAAGCATCTTTCTCCTCAGATCTTCTTATCTTACGTAAAGCTTTTAGGGCTTCTTCTTTAGTTGTAAAACTTTTAAAAGCCACTTGTGTAAGTTGCCATTTATTAATTCCAACAATATGCGCTTCGTATCCTTTTGCCTTCAATTGTTTTACTTTCTTTACAGCATTTGCCGGGACTCTAAAGGCCCCTCCAATAATGTGATATTTACCTGTGTTTACCGCTCCAACTAATTTTTCACTAGGTTGTATTGGTGTTTTAAGAGTTTCTTTTTCTATTTTCTTACTGAATTTATTGTCGGTATTCGTCTTTCCGCTTACTTTCGCTTTGTTAATTTTCGTTGAATTGTCCTCAACTTTGTCATTAAATTCATTTTTATTATCTGTTGAAAGCTCGTTTTCAGTCGTTACTTCTAAAGTTATTGCAGGCAAGGGATTGTTGATTTCAAAAGTTGCTTCTTGAATACGTTTATTCATCAAAGTTTCTTTATCTGAATCAAAAACAAGTATTTGTTTAAATGCATCATTATTCTTAAAAACCTGTTGCATTAAAACGTAGCTTAAAGCAAATAACAAGGCTAAACCGGCAGCAAATTTAAAGAAAGGACTCAGTTTTTGTTTGTGGGATTTTGAAACGTCCAATTCTTTATTAACAAGATCAGAAATAGATTCAAAATGTACTTCCTCATTCATATAATCCTCTCTTGTTACGGTAGGCGCAATAATAGCGTTTAATCCAAAAGCGTCCGTTAAGAAATTTGAATGGGAATCCGGTTCAAATACTATTTTGTTTTCGTTATTCAAAGAAAACAATCCGACACCTTCTAATGTGACTTCATTATTTTGAAGATTTTTTTTCCATTCCGATACTTCGAAATTAATAAAGTTAATTGCTGTCTCGTAAGAAATCTTATTTACTGAAGCAATATGATTCGCCAACAAACCATCATTTTCCGTTAATTGCGAATTAAAACTAAGACGCTTGGAAGGCGGATAAAAGGTGTGTGATCTTTTATCGATTCGTGCAGATATCGTCTTGGTTATAAAACCCCCGAATTCAGGAATGATAACACATTCATATCGAAATAATAAATCGCGTATATACTTTGATAATGCCATTAAGGTGTAATTTAGATATCTAAGACAAAAGTACAAAAAAAAATGCTATTCAATCTGTAACGAACGGATAATAGCCTCTGCTTCAAACATAAAATCTCTCTTTTTTATCGCGGGCGCATAAACCAAAGCTTCGACTACAACAATACGCTTATTTGTTGAGTCATTTACAAAATAAGCGACAAAAGGTCCTGCCTCAAAATCCTTATAAACTTCCCATTTACCGTTTACTTTATACGCATTTTTTTTGGCTAAGACTGCATCAAAAAAATGTGGCGTATATGCGGCTTCCGTTATTAAGTAAGTTCCTTCTTTACCTCCGGGAAGGTATTTTTTTCCAATGGTATTTCGAATGGATATAATACTGTCTTTCACCTGTGAAAAAGGGACTTCTAAAGGAATTGTATAGGCGATAATATTTAAACTTCCGTTGACATTCATTCCATAATGTTCAAATCGTTTCCGAAACCAAACAAAATCAAAAGTATCACTAATTTTGTTGTAATCCGTTGGAACTTTAAGTGAGATTCTTTGTTTGTTAAAAAATTCAATTGATGTTTTTTTATACGATTTCTTCCCCAACCTTTTTTGCACCATATCTAAATCATGTTCTTTAAAAATAGTGATTAATTTATCAGAATTTTCTTGAATCAGTTTAATAATCGACTGTTGATCCGGGCCTTTAAGGTGCGCGTATATTTGCGGTTTGGAAAATACATTATAATCAATATCAAACGAAGCGACATCACTTTTCTCCACACTTAATATATTTCTGTTGTGTTTTAAAAATCCGTCAAAACCTCGATGTGGAATTTGTGTTATAGAAAATTGAGGCTCAGGTTGTGGAAGACCAATCACATCTGAAGCAATTACTTTTTTGAGTTCTTTGCCAATTTTTCCTTCCCAAACCTTGTGATTAGCGATAACCATTAACTCGTTATAACGCCCGACAGAACCCGGGAGTAATTTTTTCCCACCCTTTTGATTACAAGAGATCAGGCTTAATAAAATTGCAATAAATAGAATTAAGTTCTTCATTTGTTTGGTTTTATTTCTAATAGAGCAGATAAGAAAGCGTAAGCTAAGATCAAATTAACCTCTAAAAATCTTTAATTTGGTACCTATTGATAATTTACTGCCCCGAATACTATTCCAATCTTTAATTTGTGAAACTGAAACATTCTTATATTTTTGCGAAATACTCCACAACGAATCCCCTTCTTTAACTACATAAGTCACATAACTTCCCTTGGGGATTACCTTTTTAGAAGATTTTTTCTTTGATTTTTTTGTAGTAGTCGTTTTCTTTTTTGTATTCGCTGCTACGTGTCTTGGATAGATTGTCAATCGTTGTCCTATTCGTAATTTTGTACTTCGTAAATTATTCCAACGTTTTATTCTATTGACACTTACTCCGTATTTTTTAGCAATTTTTCCTAAATAATCACCACTTCTTACACGGTATCGTATTTTTTGTTGTAATTCTGAATATTCCGGTAAAGGTTTTTCCCGTTTGGCTTCTTCTGCCGCTGCATACGCATAAATTGATGCTTCATTGTGTACAAACAAACCTATATATTCTCTGGGAAGCACCAAACTATAATTCTTTCCTTTAATATGTGGAACAATGTCTAATTTATAAGTGGGATTTAAAAAAGCTAATAATTCTTCTTCAATACCGGTTGTCGTCTGTATTTGCTCAAAAGTAATCAGCCTTTTTACTTGAACGGAATCCACCTCAAAATAATGCAAATTAAAATCATCGGAAGCTTGAAGGTTGTGTTCTTCTGCATATTCAAACAGGTAAAGTGTCGCATAAAATATGGGAAGATAATTAGCTGTTTCTCTCGGTAAAAAACTTCTTATATTCCAGTAATTTTTATTTCCTCCGGAACGTCGAATGGCTTTGTTAACATTTCCGGCACCTGAATTGTAGGCGGCTAAAGCCAAATCCCAATCATCAAAAATATTGTATAAATCTGCGAGAAACCTGCAAGCTGCATCCGTTGCTAAAACAGGGTCTTGACGATCATCGACATAAGAACTTACTTGTAAGCCATATTGCTTTCCGGTTTGATACATAAACTGCCACAAACCTGTAGCTCCAACTCTTGATCTCGCTTTTGGTTGTAAAGCAGATTCTACAATTGCCAAGTATTTGACCTCTAAAGGAATGTCATATTTGTCTAATTTTTCCTCAAATAAAGGAAAATAGAACTTGGCTTTGGCCATTAAATTGGATAAGGATTTTTTTCTGGTCTTTAAATAACGTTTAATAAGATGTTCTAAATCAGTATTATAGCTTACATGAAAAGGTGTTTTTGCATCAAGAATTGCTAAACGTTTTTTTAATAATTCAGTGGGTAAATCTTCAATTATTATGTCTCCCAAAGAAATGTCATTAATATTGTATGAAGAAGTGTCGTATAAATCAGATTTTTTGATCAGTTCCATCCATCTTTTATCAATTTCTTCCAATTCAGGATTGTCTTGTAATTTAGTCGAAGGCAGTATTTCTATATTATTTTTGACAACTATCTCCGATTTTTCAAAAACTTTTATTTGTTTATCTGTTTTATTTATTTGTGGTGTCTTATTAATCGAAAGCTCTTGTACCGGAACGGTTTTGTTACTATCAGCAACAAGTGTTAATTTGTTTTCAGAAGCATCAGTAGCTTCAACGACTCTAAGCGTTGATTTTTTTTGGGCACAACTACCGAGGATAAGTCCTATTATAAGTAATAAGAAAAATTTTTGTCTAATCATTTTTTTTTGATATTTAAAAATTCGGGGGATGTGATGTTTTATCCTTAATTATTCAAACACCGCTGCAAATATATTAATAATCGTGAATTTAATCTCCCAGGAGCTCGTTAATTCGATCTAAGTTTGGCGCTAAAATAATTTCGATTCGCCTATTTTTAGCACGTCCGCTTGTTGTAGAATTATCACTAACCGGTATGTATTTACTCCTTCCGGCTGCTGTTACTTGTTTCGGATTTACTCCGTTATTTTGTAATATTCTCACAATTGCTGTAGCACGTTTTACCGACAGGTCCCAATTGTCTTGTATGGTTTTTCCATTGTAAGGCACATTGTCCGTATGCCCTTCAATCAATACTTCAATATCAGGATTTGTGACCAAAACTTTTCCTAATTTAATTATGGCATTTTGACCTTCCGAACCAACCGCCCAACTTCCTGAAGCGAATAAAAGCTTGTTTTCCATGGAAACATACACCTTTCCATTTTTTTGAGTAATCGTCAAACCTCTACCTTCAAAAGCTTGAAGCGCATTAGAAACCGCATTTCGTAATGCGCTCATTTTCGCTTCTTTTGCAGCAATTAAATGTTCTAATTCGTCAATGGTTTCACTACGCGCATTTAATTCAGTCTGCAATTTTTGTAGCTTTTGTCTTTCTAATGATAACTTTTGTTCTTTTGCTTCCAGTTCTACCAATAAATCCCGAATTGTATTTGCTTTTTTTGTGAGTTCCGAAGCACTTTTCGATTCCAAAGCACCATAAGAAGCAATGAGTTCATCTAATCGGGTTTTAGCAGCATTGTACTCGTTTTCCACTCCTTCTTTTCGATCTATAAGTCCTTGTATATCTCGTGCTAATTCTTTGACTTCAATATTTAATTGATTTCGTTGCGCCACTAAGCGTTCGTTGTCATCTATAAGTTCTGAATTTGAATTGAGCAATTGTTGGTATTTAGAAGAAAGGTCTTCATAGACTTTCTTGGAAACACAAGAGGACATACTAAGACTAATTAGTAGTACATAAATGAGTGTATTTTTCATCTGAATAAATTTTTATTTTTTATAGGTGTCATATGCAACTCGCTATCAGTTTTCTCTCGGTGTGTCAATCCCGATAGCTATCGGTATGATATGCTCGTTTCTTATTGCTATAATTATTGATTTTATGGCTTATATATCAATTTCTACCACAACCGGACAATGATCTGAATGTACTGCTTTGTTTAAAATTGTAGCTCTTTTTATCTTGTCCTTTAAAGGATTTGTAACCATGTGATAATCCAGACGCCAGCCTTTATTTCTTTGTCTTGCTTGCCCCCTATAACTCCACCAACTATACCTATTAGGTTCCTTGTTTAACAAGCGAAAACTATCAATAAAACCGGAGTCGAGAAATTGGGTCAACCATTCCCTTTCTACCGGCAAAAACCCTGATGTGTTTTTTAAACGTACCGGATCGTGTATATCAATCGCTTCGTGACAAATATTATAGTCTCCACATATAACGAGATTTGGGTAATTTTGTTTTAAATCATTTACATAATCTAAAAATTCATCCATATAATTTAGTTTAAAAGCCAAACGAGCGTCATTGGTTCCCGATGGCAGGTATAAACTCATTATAGATATCGTATCAAAATCTATACGTAGATTTCTTCCTTCAAAATCCATGGACTCAATACCTGTACCGTATTCAATATGATTGGGTTGGGTTTTAGAAAAAATTGCCACACTACTATAGCCCTTTTTTTGTGCAGAAAACCAATAATGATATGGGTAACCGGCTTTTTCAAAAAGACTTAAATCTAATTGTTCTTTATGTGCTTTGGTTTCTTGTAAAGCGATTACATCCGGGTTTGCCGCTATCAACCAATCTATAAAACCTTTTTTTAATGCGGCACGAATACCATTTACATTGTAGGAAATAATTTTCATGTATTTATAATTTTAACCACTTAGACATTGAGACACAAAGCGTAATTAATCATCTGTTTTATTCCAAAATTGCTTTGCTTTTATTGTTTTGATTTATTCATTTTTGCGCTGTTGCGAATGTACTGGAAAGTTGATGATTAATCAAATGCTGTGTCAGATTAAATTATGTAATAAATTTACTTTAACAATTTTAGAAACAAGTTCAGAAAGACAAGTTTCAATTCGTGTTTTTTTCCTATGTTTGCGTTGATGATTCAAAAAATGCTTTACATATTACTTCTGTTTTTTGTTTGTAATTCTTTTGCTCAAAACAAACAGGATACAAATTTGGCCAATGAATATTTTCGCAAAGGAGAATTTGAAAAAGCCGCCAAGTTGTATCAAAAACAATATGATCAACAAAAACACAATGTATTTTATCTTAAAAAACTAATTCAATCATGGCAAGCGCTGGAAGAATATGAACAAGTGGAAACCATACTAAACAAGCGTTTAAAACTATACCCTAAACAAGCTTTTTTATGGGTGGAATTAGGTTATAATTACGATTTACAATACAACAAGGAGCAAGCGAAAATTTATTATGAAAAAGCCGCTAAAGCGCTTCGGAAAAAACCTGCTGCCGGTTATCAAATCGCCAGGGCTTTTAATGAACACCACTTATTAGATTACGCTTTAGAAGGATTTCTATTTATGATAGATGCCAATCCAATGGTAAATTACAACTATCAAATAGCTGCTATTTACGGAGAAAAAGGAGCTATTGAAAACATGTTTGATGTCTATTTGGATATGATTCATAAACGAGGAGGTGCTTTAGCTAATATACAACGTTTTATCGGAAAATATATCAGTGATGATGCGCAAAACCCCAACAACCAACTGTTTCGAAAATTATTGATAAAAAGATCCCAACAAAATCCAAAAGATGAATGGAATAAATTGTTGTCTTGGATTTATTTGCAGCAAAAAGATTTTGGCAAAGCATTGGTGCAAGAAAAAGCCGTTCACAAAAGAAGTCAGACCGGTCTAGACGGCATCATTGATATTGGAAATATCACTTTTGCATCAGAAGATTACGAAGCTACTAAAAACGCTTACAACTACGTCTTACATAATACTTCCGATGCTCCATTACAAATTACCGCACATTACTATCTTTTAGAAAGTGAAAAAAAACTTGAAAAAGACAAAATAGAATTAGAAACAGCCTACCAATCTGTTTTTAAAGAATATGGAAAGGGAAACAACACCTTAAAAATTCAAGTTTCTCATGCTGAATTTTTAGCTTTTATTCAAAACAATCCCAATTTGGCCATCGAGGAATTGCAAGCTAGTTTACAAAACCGATTAAACAGATTTCAAAAAGCCAAAGTTAAGATTTTGTTAGCTGATATTATGGTTTTCACCGGTAAATACAATCAGGCTTTAATCAATTATTCGCAAGTACAAACACAGCTTAAAAATCATGTGTTAGCACAAGAAGCACGTTTTAAAGTGGCCCAAACTTCCTATTTTAAAGGTGATTTTGATTGGGCAAATATTCAACTAAAAGTATTAAAACAAGGGACGACCAAATTAATTGCTAATGATGCTATAGATTTAAGTCTGCTCATCGATGATAATATTGCACAAGATTCCGTACGAACGGCGCTAAAGAGCTTTGCAAAAGCAGCTTTATTATCCTATCAAAACAAAGATTTACAAGCCATTGATACTTTAACTCAAATTCTAAAAAAGCACAAAGGACATCCCATTGAAGATGAAGCGCTTTTTAAACAGGCAAAATTATTTGAAAAAACAAAGCAATTTATTGCTGCCGAACAAAACTATTTAAGCATTCTAGAATTAGAAAAAAACGATATATTAATTGATGATGCTTTATTTTATTTAGCTCAATTATATGACACCTTTCTAAACCAACCTGAAAAAGCTAAAAATTACTACGAAAAAATAATTTTAGAACAACCTTCAAGTATTTATTTGGTGCAAGCTCGGAAACGTTATAGACAATTGCGTGGGGACGAGGTTTTGGTTCCGTAGATTAAAAAAATGTATAACGAAAAGTTGTCATAAATGGAGAAAATTGTATTAATTTCAATTGGACTGGTACTACTATTCAACTCTTGTAAAAAGGAAAAAGAAAATGACTTTGTAATCTTTTCAGGTAAGATTGAAAACCCAAATTCTGACTCACTAACAATTACGAACCGATTTGACTATAAAATACATACATTTCACCTAGCAGGTGACGGTACTTTTAATGATACAATACATATAACTGAAGGCTATTACCATTTAGATGATGGTAATGGTAACACCCAGATCTATCTAAAACCAAATTACAATCTTAATTTATCATTAGATTCGAAAAAATCCTTTAAATCAATTAAATATACCGGAAAAGGTGCTTATGAAAATAATTATTTAGCAAAAAAAACTTTGTTGAATTACAAATTATATCCGTTTAACAATTCAGGATATCATTCAGAATTGAATGAAAAAGACTATTTATATTTGATTGACTCATTGCATAGAGTAAGAATGAAACTTTTTAATGATCATAAACAAAATTTCGGAAAAGGTTTTAGTTTCATAGATTCAAATTCTATTAAGTATCAGACATTAACGAAGATATATACTTTTGAAATGATGAAGCGTATTGTAACAGGTAATACCGATTTTGAAGTTTCTACTAACTATCCTAATGCCTTTGATGAACTAGATTTAACAAATGGGTTACTTTCAAAGGCTCAATATTACATTTACTTTTTAGATTATTATATATGGAAGGAGACAAAAAAGAATTGGAATGAAAAAGATTCAATTGATTTTGAAGTTGCTTTAATGAAAACAATAGGAAATAGCATTAAAAATAACCGGATTAAAGAAAGTATTGCTCACCACATGGGAATACAAAGTCTGGATCGTACAAATGAACTTGATGAGGTTTATAACATCACTAATTCATATATTTCAAACAAACAATATTTAGCTGAAATTGACGAGAAATATACAAGTATTAAAAGACTGCCTATAGGGAGTATTTCTCCCAATTTTGAACTTTACGACATAAAAAATAATCTCGTTTCTTTAAGAGACCTAAAAGGAAAAATAGTATATATTGACATTTGGGCAACTTGGTGTAAACCATGTGTTAGAGAAATTCCACACTTAAATAAATTAGAAGAGGAATTTAGAGATAAAGAAATAAAATTTGTTAGTATTTGTAAAAATGATAAAAAAGAACGTTGGTTAAAAATAGTAAATAAAAAAGAACTAAGCGGAATTCAACTTTTTGCTCCAGATGATGATATTTCATTTTTTACAAAATATATGATTCAAGCAATTCCACGATTCATTCTAATTGATGAAGAGGGGAAAATAATTGATATAAATGCAAAAAGACCTTCTGACCCCAAATTAAAAGAACAATTAGAAAAATTACTATATAATTAACCAATAATAAATTTGCAGCATTAAGTCAACCAAGTTAGATTGATAATATTATATAAATATCTTTTAATACTTCAATATATCATTTAAAGTTTTGTGAATTTGTTGCAAATCTTTCTTTGAAATAACTCCAATTTTTTGTTTCAATCTTTCTTTAAAAACAGAGCGAGCATGAAAAGTTAAGATTTCTGACTCTTTTAGTAAGTTGTTTTTAGAGTTCGGTTGTAAAATAATATTTCCTTTAAAAGCTTTAATTTTAGTTGTAAGCGGACAAACAATTAGAATATTTAAATTATCATTTAATACATTTCCACTAATAATAACTGCAGGTCTTCTACCTGATTGTTCGCTACCTTTAACAGGATTAAAGTACATCTCCCAAATTTCAGCTTGCTTCATCGGTGTCATTTAACTGTTTAAAATAGTCCATCATCCCTTCTTCGGCTATTTTCAAAATATCTTTGTCATCTTTGTTTTGACGATAAGAACGTATATATTCTGCTCGTTCTAATTGATCTAAATAAAGGCTTAAAGCCTTTTGAATCAACTTATTTTTTGGTAATTTTAATTTTTTAGAATACAAATTGAGTTGTATCCATAAACTATCCGGTAATGTAGAAGTGAATGTTGTCATAAATATAAATGTATTTATAAAACACAAATATATAACCATTTTTTACAAAAAGCAAAGTTTAATTACTTGAAAGTAGCTTTAAACTCATTTAAACGTAATTCTTTTCCGTCAAAAATAACATACGAGTTATGGTTGATCCAATCGCCGGTATTGATATATTTTGAGTCTTTAGCAATCTCAATTTCCATGGGTAAATGCCGATGACCGAATAAGAAATAGTCATACTTTTCCAATTGGTATTGTTCTTTACAATAAAGAATAAGTGGTTCTTTGTCTTCCCCGAGAAAAGTCACATCTTCTTCTCCGGAAATATATCGGTTTTCTAAGGATAAATATTGCGCCAAACGCACGCCTATATCCGGATGTAACCACCTAAAAAACCATTGAGCTACCGGATTGACAAATACCTTTTTCATCCTTTTATAAGCTGCATCTCCCGGACCCAATCCATCGCCGTGACCTATTAAAAAAGTTTGCTTGTTAAAGGTGAATTTTGTGGGTTGCCGATATACTTTAATTCCCAATTCTTTTTTAAAATAATCGCGCATCCATAAATCGTGATTTCCAACAAAAAAGTGAATCGTTATTCCGGCATCTTTTAACTCGGCTAATTTTCCTAAAACCCTTATAAAACCACTGGGAACTACTTTTTTATACTCAAACCAAAAGTCGAATAAATCTCCTAATAAAAATAATTCAGTCGCATCTTTTTTAATCATCTCCAACCATTGCACAAAGAGACGTTCCCGCTCTTTGCTTTTTTTAAGATTCGGTGCGCCAAAATGTTGGTCGGATGCAAAGTATATCTTCATACAATTAGGATTTATTAATTTACTGAGGACTTAGGACTGAAGACTGAGGACTGAAGACTGAAGACTGAATACTGAAGACTGAGGACTTCTTTCAAGTTCCAACACCTTCTGTATCATGTTATCCTGTTTTTCATAAATACGATAAAAACCCGTTTCATCAAATAGTTCTCTTGCAACTAATGCTTTGAGATGAATTCTTATTTTGTCAGATTTAAATATTTTTGAATGAAAACTATTGGAAATACTTTTAATATATTCCTGTAGCATTTTTTCAGCATCAAAATCATCTCTAAATGCTTCCCAGGTCATTTGAGAATATTCTTTTCTGTTTTTATCGACATAATCAAAAGCAAAATCGGAGAGTTTCCCTATAAAATGCACCGGAAAATATCCTATTGTGTCGATAGGTACAAACACGTCCGGAACAATACCGCCACCGCCATATACAATTTTCCCTTTTGGTGTCGTAAATTTCAAACTATCAATCACATGAATACTGTCTTTATACAATAATTCTCCATTCAGAGCTCGTTGATTTAAATCTCTAAAATAAGCTTCATTTTTATCATGTGTATAGGGCTTTTGAATAGAACGCCCTGTGGGTGTATAATAACGAGCAGTCGTTAATCTGATTGCAGAACCATCACCCAAATCCATCTCTTGTTGTACTAAACCCTTGCCAAAAGAACGTCTTCCTACGATAATACCCTTATCATTATCTTGTAGTGCTCCTGCTACAATTTCGCTTGCAGAAGCGGATTGGTCATCTATCAACACATATACTTTTCCGTTTTCAAAATTTCCTTTTGCTGTAGCGATTGAACTAACTATATTTCCTTTTTTGTTCTTGGTAAAAACAATCAATTTTCCATCTTTTAAAAATTCATCGGCAATATCATTAGCAACATCCATATAACCTCCCGTATTTCCGCGTAAATCGAGAATCATGGTTTGCATTCCTTGCGTCAATAAGGTGTCCAAAACTCGTGAAAATTCAGTATAGGTATTTTTTGCAAAACGTTCGATATTAATATATCCTATTTGATCTGTAACCATATAAGATATGGGAACGCTAACTATACTTACCTCTCCTCTATTAAAATTAAAATCCAATAGGGAATTTTCTTGTTTTCGGTAAATTAATAAGGCAACTTGATTGGTGTCTTTTCCTTTAAGGCGATTCATTATTTCATCGCTGGTGTATTTTTTACCAAATAGCGTGTCTTTATCGGCAATTAATATTCTATCACCGGCAAGAAGTCCGGCTTTTTCACTAGGACCTCCTTTTATAATGTTTAAAACCGTAACCGAATCACGAATCATACGAAATTGGATTCCAATTCCCTTAAAACTACCGTTCATGGTTTCTTGAATGCTTTTTAAATCGGATTTAGGAATATAAACAGAGTGTGGATCTAAGTTAATTAATAATTGACTAATAGTTTTATCCAATAAAGAATCTGTATCCACTTCATCTACATAATCATATTGTATATAGTCAATCAGCCGTTTTATTTTGGCTTCCTTGGAATTGCTTTTAAAAATGGCCAATGATGGAGTCGTATCGTAATCCAGCAAACTACCTATAAAAATGCCGATAGCAACAGCAATTCCTAGATACAAAGTAGTATTTGAGGTTTTTTTAGCCATTTTCTAAGTGTGTTATTGCTACACCTGCTTTTTCTAAAAATTCTAATCCGGATCTATCGCTGTAAGCTTCCTTAAAAACCAATCGTTTGATACCCGACTGATGTACCAATTTGCTACATTCCTTGCAAGGCGATAGCGTTAAATACAAGGTGGCATCTTTACAAGATTGTGTAGAACTTGCAACTTTTAAAATTGCATTTGCTTCTGCGTGCAACACATGCCATTTGGTCGTGTTATTTTTTTCTTCACAGACATTATCAAAACCTGAGGGCGTTCCGTTAAAACCATCTGAAATAATCATACGATCTTTGACAATTAATGCTCCTACTTTTTTACGTTTACAATGTGATAACTTTGACCATTCCGTAGCCATACGCATATAGGCCTGATCATAACGTTCTTGTTTTTTACTCATAGTAATGGCGAAAGTACACACTTTTTTTTTACTGTTAAGCAGTGCTATACAAAATATAAAAGAAAATTATTTAGTGTTAACTAGAGTAGCGGTCTAATAGCTATTTGACGAGCCCGAATTCAACTTAGTTCGACAAGGCTGATTATTCGTGATTTTTAGTGTCTTCTTGCTGCTCCAATCCCTTAAAAAAGATTTTCATATCTACCAAATCATAAGGTTTTGCAATAATTCTTTTATCGGCATTTAGAATAAAATAATTGGGTGTAGCTAGTACATTGTAAGCAAGAGCTATGGGATTCTCCCATTTTCCAAGTCCCAAAATATGTGTAAATTCAGGATAGTAATAGGTTTCTGATTTCCAAGCGCCTTTGCTTTCTTCAGTTTCTATTCCTACCGAGATTACTTTAACTTTTTTATTGTCTTTGATAAATTCATAAAATTTAGGCATTTCTTTTAGACAGTGCGGACAGGTTGTACTCCAAAAAACAATGATATACAAATCGTGATCTTTGAGTTCAGATAGCTTTATTGTTTTGTCATCTTCTGTCCAAGTAATTTCTCCGGCCATTCTACCAACAGCTGTTTTGAGTTCTTGTAATATTGTATTTCTAAATTCTGAATTTTGATATTTAGAATCCAATTTGTTATAAAAATCATCAAAGAGATAATCTATTAAAACGATATTATCATCTTTGGCAAACGACTTAATTAAAGTTTCAATAAACCCTACTTTTAATTCCTGCTTTTCTATTTTACTTAGAATAACAGATACGGCTTCTTTATACAGTTTATTTTGCATTTCCGGGTCTCTGGAAACTGTTAAATAAAACACATAATCTATTAATTTATCAATCAATATAGGAGAGTGTATCAAATTTTGATTGTTGAAATCTAAATTATCAAAATAGTGTTCTTTTACAAAGGGTAAGTATTTTTCAGGATCTTTAATAGGTTCTTCCGGTTGTATGCGAATGTGAGCCTTGATAAGATCTTTGACAATTTGACTTTTTTCTGTTTGATCAAAATTAGTTACATACGCATTGAATAATTCTTTTTGTTCCACATATTCGTTTTTTAACCTTTCC
This sequence comes from Flavobacteriaceae bacterium, assembly GCA_029942185.1. GTDB lineage: Bacteria > Bacteroidota > Bacteroidia > Flavobacteriales > Flavobacteriaceae > DQTL01. The sequence continues at coordinate 4,148 of JAOZTK010000007.1, read as the reverse complement.
AAGGTTTCTTGCTCCTGTGCTTGAAAAAACAATACTTGTAAAGAATCTAACTTTTTTTGATTGTATCCGATAATATCCATATTTGCAAAATATCGAATATTGGTATCCGAGCCTATAAAAACAGGTGTTGCATCCGGTTTTATCAAATCCATTTGTATTTCAAAACCTTTTCCTGAATACAGAAAATCAAGATAACTCATTGATTTCTGGTCAAGTAAAAGACGATACATGCCTGTTTCTTGACTTTTTGGAATTGCTATTTTAAACTCCCCGGTTTCTGAATCTGCAAAACCAATATAATTTTGTTGTGTCCCTTTGGCACCATATAAAACAACTCGGTTTGAAGTTGCAGCTGTCATTTTTACTACAAGCGTATCGGATGCTTTCTCTTCTTGGGAAAAAAGACCCATGGGAATAAGTAAAAATAAAAATAAAATTTTCGAGTACATTCTTTATCGTTTTGTGGATGCGAAAATACAATAATCAGACCAAATTATATAATTTTTCAATTTTGTGATCTCTTTTTATCAAACGCCATTAAATAGCAACTGTTTTAAGCGGTGTATCGAGTCTTATTTACACGTAACAAACAATATGATAAATAGTTCGGATTTCAATTTTTTATCTTTTAGAATTTGTTATTTGATTTTATCCCTCGTAGGTTTGCAAAATGAATTACCTGTCTATCGAAAATATCAGTAAGTCCTTTGGTGAACGTGTCCTTTTTGAGAATATTTCATTTGGAATAAGTAAAGGGCAAAAAATTGCTTTTATAGCAAAAAATGGTACCGGAAAAACAACATTACTAAATATTATTGCCGATTCTGAAAGTTCTGATACGGGTCAAGTTGTAAAACGCAAAGGCTTAAAAATTTCCTATTTGTCACAAAAAATGGATTTAAACCCAAATTTAACTGTTGAACAGAGTATTTTTAACACAGATAATCCTATTTTAAAGGTTATTGAATCCTATGAAAAAGCCATTGATAATTCTCATGATAGCGAAACCTATCAAATTGCATTTGATCAAATGGAACAATACAATGCATGGGATTTTGAAACCCAATACAAACAAATACTCTACAAACTAAAACTGGAAAACTTACAGCAAAAAGTCAACGAATTATCCGGAGGTCAACAAAAACGTCTTAGCTTAGCAATTTGCTTGCTACAAAGTCCCGACTTATTAATTTTAGACGAACCTACCAACCATTTAGATTTAGAAATGATTGAATGGCTGGAAATTTACTTTCAAAAAGAGAAAATTACTCTTTTTATGGTTACACATGATCGTTATTTTTTAGAACGTGTATGCAACGAAATAATAGAATTAGACGAAGGTGAAATCTATAGATATACCGGTAATTATTCTTATTTTTTAGAGAAAAGAGACCTGCGTTTAGCCGTTGAAAAAGCAACACAAGAAAAAGCGAAAAATTTATTTAGAAAAGAATTGGATTGGATGCGCAGACAACCCAAAGCACGCACCACCAAATCAAAATCACGAATAGATGATTTTTACAAAACCGAGATAATAGCTCATAAAAAGAGACAAGATCACCAAGTGCAATTAGCAATTAATATGCATCGTTTGGGAAGTAAAATTGTAGAGTTGCACAACATCAGCAAATCCTACGGCGATTTATCAATTCTCAAAAATTTTGATTATGTTTTTAAGAAAGGAGATCGTATTGGAATTATCGGAAAAAACGGTAGTGGAAAAACCTCTCTACTAAATATAATCCTCGGAAAATTAGCCTCGAATACGGGAAAAGTCGTAGTAGGTGAAACCGTCAAATTCGGTTATTACTCTCAAAAAGGGATTCGTATTAAACCCGAACAAAAAGTGATTGATGTAATCCGAGAGTTTGGTGAATATATTCCCTTGACAAAAGGACGTACCTTATCTGCTGGAGGCTTGCTGGAACGCTTTTTATTTAATCGCAAACAACAATATGATTATGTGGAAAAATTGAGTGGTGGCGAACAAAAACGTTTGTATCTGTGTACCGTATTGATTCAAAACCCGAATTTTTTAATTTTGGATGAGCCCACTAACGATTTAGATATCGTGACATTAAATGTTCTCGAGAACTTTTTACTTGATTTCCCCGGAGTATTATTAGTCGTATCTCATGATCGGTATTTTATGGATAAAATTATCGATCATCTTTTTGTTTTGGAAAAAGGGAAGATTATGGATTTTCCGGGCGACTATACCGATTACAAGATGTATAAAGATTCCTCACTGAAAACCGGTGAAAAAAAGGAAAAGAAAAATAAACCGGAGCAATCACCAAAAAAGATGGGTTTGTCTTATCGTGAAAAACAAGAATTTAAACAATTAGAAAAGGACATAAACAAACTGACAAAAGATAAGGGAAAGATTGAAAAAGCTTTTGTGGACGGAACTATTCCCGAAGAAAAGATGTACGCGATGGGAAAAAGTTTAGAAGAGATTATCACAAGTATTGATAATAAAGAAGAACGCTGGTTGGAATTGAGCGTGAAAATGGAAGTATAATTTTGCTATACATTTAACCTGTGATTACAAAAACACGACACAGCTGAATTTTGCCGTGTATAACAATACAATAGCACCCAAACCAATAATTATATTTTACGTATTTTTGTAAAAAATCAACTATTGCTCTTTTGCTAAGAAATACAACAACTAAACAGATTAGCGAATCAAAACATTAACAAATAAAAAATATAAACCATGACAAACGACAAAGAAAAAGCTGCAAAATTAAAAGCATTACAACTCACATTAGATAAATTAGATAAAACCTATGGTAAAGGCACTGTGATGAAAATGGGAGACGAAGCTATTGAAAATATCGAAGCGATTCCTTCCGGTTCCTTAAGTTTAGATATTGCTATGGGTGTTGGTGGTTATCCAAGAGGAAGAGTGGTAGAGATCTATGGCCCTGAATCCTCAGGTAAAACTACTTTGGCACTACACGCTATTGCAGAAGCGCAAAAACAAGGAGGCATTGCTGCCTTTATAGATGCAGAGCACGCATTTGACCGTTATTACGCTAAAGATTTAGGAATTGATATTGATAACATGATTATCTCTCAACCGGATTATGGAGAACAAGCTTTAGAAATTGCAGACAATTTAATTCGCTCAGGAGCAATTGATATTATTGTCATTGATTCGGTTGCCGCTTTAACACCAAAAAGTGAAATTGAAGGTGAAATGGGTGATTCAAAAATGGGATTACACGCCCGTTTGATGTCGCAAGCTTTACGTAAACTAACAGGTGTTATACACAAAACAAAATGTACCGTGATATTTATCAATCAATTACGTGAAAAAATTGGTGTTATATTTGGTAATCCGGAAACGACTACCGGTGGGAACGCCCTAAAATTTTACGCCTCGGTTCGACTCGATATCCGTCGTAGAACCCAAATAAAAGATGGTGATAAAGTTGTGGGTAACCGCACCAAAGTAAAAGTGGTGAAAAACAAAGTAGCACCGCCTTTTAAAATTGCTGAATTTGATATTATGTACGGAAAAGGAATTTCTAAAGCCGGAGAAATTGTAGATTTAGGAGTAGATTACGATATCGTAAAGAAAAGTGGTTCTTGGTATAGTTATGGTGACACCAAACTCGGACAAGGACGTGATGCCGTTAAACAATTGATTTTAGATAATCCGGAATTAGCTGAGGAAATTGAAGGAAAAATAAGAACAGCACTTCAAGAGAATGATTAAGTTATTAAACTAAAATTCACATCTGTTTTATTATGAATAGAAATCTATTTTTCTTTTCATTTATACTTTTGTTTTTTGTTACAATTACGTGTCAAAAACCTTTAGATGAAATTTCGAATCTCAATATTTTCCTTGAAACAAATAGCTCGGAAAGAGCAATTGATGAAGTTTTTGCAGTAACAGTTACATCTGAAGACAGTTTGGATTATGTAGGTTATAAAGCTGAAGGAGATTCAATTTTTAGAAAAGGATTTTTTTTTAATAGTATCGGAAAATCAAAACCATTCTTCTTTAGTTATTATACTCTAGGTCGAAAACAAATATGTATTGAAGCAAGAAATTTACAGGGTGCTATTGATTCAACTTCAATATATATTGATATTGTAAAAGGAAATTCATTGAAAATTAAAGAAATTAA
>JAOZTK010000006.1 GCA_029942185.1 Flavobacteriaceae bacterium | reverse complement strand
CAAAAAAATTAGATAAACACAATATGCTTGCTGAACAAATTAAGCAACTAAAAGATCAGATGAAACGAATCTAAGGATAAAACATTCTTTGATTCATGTACCTCTTGAATCTGAGATACCTGTCAATCAAACAAATCTACAATCCGTTCTAGAGCCATTCCGCGGGATCCTTTGATTAGTAGTGTCGCATCTTTATAATCTGATCTATCAAAGGACGTGCTAAACGCATCAAAATCTTTGTACTTTACTGCGGCAAGATTCTTTGTCTTAAAAAAATTAAAACCGACTAAAACAACGCTATCGAAACCGGAATCAATGGCTAAATCTGCTATATATTGATGTTCTTGATCCGCATTTTTGCCCAATTCAAACATATCGCCAAGTATCACAATTTTCTTTTCTGCAGGATTACTTATAAAACTCGTTATTGCCACTAGCATACTTGTTGGGTTTGCGTTATAAGCATCCAATATAATGATAGTATCCTTTTTATTAATAAGTTGGGAACGTTTATTATCAGGCACATATTTTTCAATCGCAGATTTAATTGTTTTTATCGAAATGTCAAAATATTGTCCAATACCTATCGCAGTTGCAATATTAAAAAAATTATACGCACCCAAGAATTTGCTATAAATCTTTGTATTGTCAATTTGTACATGAACAAACTCATCTGCGTCAATTCTTTGAATATTAGTAGCGATAACATGTCTTTTTTGATGTACCGTTTTTTTCAGTTGTATACTGTCTTGACCGTTGACAAATGCAAGTCCTTCATTTTCTTTTAAATAATGGTATAATTCTGATTTTGCTTTGATAACACCTTCTAAAGAACCAAAACCCTCCAAATGTGCTTTTCCAAAATTTGTTATATATCCGTAATTAGGTTGCGCTATTTCACATAACAAGGCTATTTCTCCAAAGTGATTGGCTCCCATCTCTACAATCCCTATTTCTGTTTCGGGAGTCATGGATAAAAGTGTCAATGGAACACCTATATGGTTATTGAGATTCCCCTTTGTGGCGATTGTGGAATATTTTGTTACTAAAACTTCCTTTATCAATTCTTTGGTAGTGGTCTTTCCGTTGCTCCCTGTCAAAGCAATAATTGGAATCCCCAATTCACGTCTGTGATATTGAGCGAGATCTTGAAGCGTTTGTAAAACATCATTGACAAGAATATACCTATCCTCATTTTTATAAAAGCGTTTCTCGTCAACAACTACAAAACCCACGCCATTTTCTAATGCTTTTTCAGCAAATTCATTGGCATTAAAATTCTCACCTTTTAATGCAAAAAAAACACTCCCTTCTTCAGAAGCACGTGTATCGGTAGAGACTTTGTAAGTCTGTGTGTATTTTTGATATATGTCTTTAATTTTCACGAATGAAAGATACAAAAAAACCTCATTTTCTTTTGAATATGAGGTTTGAATTTATTAAAAAAATATTCTCTTATTTTTTATTTTTTGGAAATGCATTTCTTTTACTGGAAGTCATGGGTCCTAGTCGATCCATTGCACACCTAAAACCAATAAAACTTGTTGCAGAGTATTGTGGAAGGTAACGTCTTTGCGCAGGATCTAACCAATATTCTCTATCTTTCCATGATCCTCCTTTATAGACTCTTGTCTTATTACTTACCAAGGTTCTACGCATTTTACCGTCATATATTTGTCTTCGCATTCCTCCTTCACCTAAAATCTTTGGGATAACAGGGTGATTGTACATTCTAGGGCTTACTTCAAAATCTTCATCTTCTCTTTCAAAATGTCGAGTCGATGCCATATCGCCATCTCTAAAATCTACATTATATGATTTTTCATAATTATTACGCATAAAAGCATCTCGCTTAGTGATTGGAACAAAAATAATATTTCCGGGTCTGTCTGCAGGTATAATTCTTCCGTTATCCAGTGTGTCATAATCTATTGTTGTGTAATCGGCAATAACTACCCTTCCCTCACGATTAATTTTTGGTTTGGAAAACACATTTCCACGATAATAGTTAAAATCATTTGCTTCAGTATCGATGATTGGACGATATACATCGGCAACCCACTCTGCAACATTACCGGCCATATCGTATAGACCATGTGCATTTGGAGGATATGATTTAACAGCTATGGTAATATCTGCTCCATCATTACTCCATCCTGCTACACCACTATAATCTCCCTTTCCTAACTTGAAGTTAGCCAATTGATCACCGCGATATTTTCTATCTTTATTACGTGTATAACGACCATTCCATGGGAATTTTTTACGTCCCCTTATTTCGTTATAAGATCTGTTCTCCGAGAGCGCTTTTGCAGCAAATTCCCATTCACTTTCAGTTGGCAATCTAAACTTGGGCAAAAATATTCCATCTGATGTTTTAACATGCCTACCACTAAATTGTCCTCTTCTAGGTCTTGATTCCCCTCTTTTTCGGACTTTTTTGGATGGAAGACCTTTTTTATAAATACTGGAATCACCATCGAACATATAACGTGGATTCAACAAATACGTATCTGTTACAAAATGATCTCTACCCTCAATTCTTAAAGAATCCAATACAAAGAGATTTTTTAAAATCCCTTTATCCATCAATATTTTTTCATTAACTCTATCACCTCGCCATTTACAATATTCGGTTGCTTGTACCCAACTTACTCCTACTACAGGATAATTCGAATAAGCGGGATGTCGTAGATAGGTTTCCGTCAAGGACTCGTTAAAGCCCAAACGATCTCTCCATACTAAAGTGTCCGGCAAGGTAGCATGATAAATATGTTTATAATTTTCGTTATGTGGTGGAAAAACTCTTTCTGTCCATTCTAAATAAAAAATATACTCTTGGTTCGTGACCTCTGCTTCATCCATGTAAAAAGATCGAACTTGTTGTTTTTTGGGAGTGGTATTCCAATCAAACATCACGTCATCTTGGACATGTCCCATTGTAAATGTACCACCTTCCACAAGAACCATTCCCGGTGGTGTTCTTTGATCCTTAAATTTCTTAGGAGTTGAAAAGCCTCCTAATGTCTTATCCTTTTCTGTCCATCCGGTGAGTGAAGTACTTCCTGATTTACCACAGCTTATTAAACTGATGAGGGCCACTGTAAAAACAGTCAATTTTAATAATTTCATGATAATTATATTAGGTGTTTTGAACCGCGCAATTTACAATAATTATCTTTTTATACAAGAAAATTCTAAACTTTTAGCGGTTCTATTATTCAGATTGAATAACGCTTAAAACAATATTTTATTATATTTTAAAATAAAAGCATTTAAAAACACTTTCCGATAACAATATACTATCTATAAGAATCAAACGTTATTGGATGTGAGTAAAGTTTAAATCTACGACTAATCTGCTCTGATAAGTATTGTGATTTTTTATCTTTGCAGTTGTCCTTATTCACTTAAGGATTTATATACATTTCATCATAAGTAAACTGAACCCATATATGAACCGAGCACATCAAAACTTGACACACAAGCTAATGTTTAATAGCGAACAATCCCGATAGTTATCGGGATAACTGCTTAAAAATAGATTTTAAACATATGAAATATATATATTTTCTTATAGCCGTTTTTTGCTCCCTATATATGACTTCCCAAGATTTTTTGATAAAAAATATCGAATTGGAATGGATGCCAAAACAAACATTTCAAATTGACAAAAATAAAACATGGCAAATTCCAATTGTTAAAAACAATTCAATTAATGTAGCAACTAAAATGCCGGATTTTGTCAAGAAATGGCAAGTTCCAAATTATTCAAAGGTATCTGAGTTCAAAATTAAAAACATTGTATATAAAGATGTTCCTAAACAAGAATTGTACGATGTAGCACTTGTAAATATCCCTTCCACTATTCAGCCTAGTTTTGAAATAATTTCTACCAGAGATATTTCGCATGCATATATCAGGATAACACCCTTGATTAAACAAGACAATCGAATTCAAAAAGTTCTATCATTTGAAGTTCATTATCAATTAAAAACACTTGCCTCAAATGATAAAAACACCTATGCTTCCAACTCTGTATTGGCTTCGGGCGACTGGTTTAAATTCAGTGTTGACACTACCGGAGTCTTTAAAATTGATTATTCCTTTCTTAAAAATATTGGCGTAAATATCAACAGTATAAACCCGAGTCATCTAAGTATTTACGGAAACGGCGGACACCTATTGCCTTATCGAATTGGTGATTTTAGATACGACGACCTACAAGAAAATGCCATATATGTCAATGGAGAAGAAGACGGAAGCTTTGACTCAAATGATTATATTCTTTTTTACGCACGAGGCCCTGAAAGTTGGAAACATGATGGAACTATTGAATCCATAGAACATGTAAAAAACATCTATTCTGATAAAGCTTATTATTTCATACATATAAAAAATCAAGTGGCTAAACGCATCACAGATCTCGAAAGCAACAATTCGCCACCGCAATTATTCCTGACTAATTATGACGATTATGTCGTACATGAAATCGATAGAAAAAACTTATTTCAAATGGGACAGCAATGGTTGGGTGAGTCTTTTGATATTACAAGCCAAAAAACGATATCTATACGTTTTGACAACATCGACACCGCTTATCCTGTCAGCATAACCACCAGAGCAGTTGCTTCTTCTGTTCATCCTACATCTATGGATGTTAGTATTGGCAGTCAAAGTATTTACAGCCTTGGTTTTGGAGCAACCAGCCAATATATATGGGCTCGAGAAAGAAAAGAAAGCGAAAATTACGATGCTAGCAGTGACCAATTTGATATAAAATTAAGCTATACTAATAATGGTGATGCTGCAGCCAAAGCTTATCTCGATTATATTGAGATTATTGGGAAAAAGAAACTAAACGCAACGGATAAACAATTTTCATTTCGCAATTTTGAAATGATCAACAATAATATACCCATCTCTTTTAAATTACAAAACGCTTCTAAAATCTACAATTTATGGGATGTAACCGACCCTATTACTCCCAAAAGAATTAGTAATCAAAGTAGCGGAAATGAGTTTACATTCACGGTTCAAGGTGGTCGTTTAAACGAATACGTTGTCCTAAGCACGGAAAATTATTACACGCCGAATTCTATTGACAATCCCAGGATTAACAATCAAAATTTACACGCTTTACAAGATGTGGATTACCTAATATTAACGAAAGAGTTTTTGATAAATGAAGCGGAATCTTTAGCTCAATATCACAGAGAAAATAGCGGTCTGAATGTTGAAGTAGTTCCTCTTTATCAAATTTATAATGAATTTGGATCTGGAGCAAATGATATAACAGCGATTCGTGATTTTATCAAATTTTTATATGATAATTCCACACCTCGTCTACAATACGTACTGATGTTCGGTGATGCTTCTTATGATTTTAAAGAAATCTATGAAAAAGAAGAAAATATTGTTCCTGCATTTCAATCATATATTAGTTATAGTGTTACCAACGCATTTGTAACCGATGATTTTTTTGCCATTGTAAGTGATGATGATGAAGGTGATTTAGACTTTGGTTCTATACAAACACAAGATGTGGCCATTAGTAGAATGCCGGTAAGAACAACTACTGAGGCAAAAAATGTAATTGATAAAATGCTCAGTTACTACAAAGAGTCCGCTCTTGGAGATTGGAGAAACCAAATAGCGATTATAGCTGATGACGCAGATAAAATTTCAGACATTACGCTACAAATAAGTCAGGAAATTCTAGCAGATAAAATAAAAATAAACAAGCCCATTTTTAATATTAAAAAGATTTACGCAGATGCCTATCCTCAAGTAATATCCTCCGGTGGAGCCGAATACCCCGAAGCCAACAAAGCCATTGTCAATAGTATTGAGAAAGGAGTTTTAGTGGCAAATTATTTTGGACATGGAGGTGAAGATGGACTTGCTGCGGAAAAGCTTTTAACCACACAAAACATCGAGGCTTGGAACAATTATAATACACTCCCGCTTATTATGATTATTTCTTGTGAATTTGCCCGTTTTGACAATCCATCAAGACCGAATACAGCAGGTGAATTGGTGATTCGAAACCCTAACGGTGGAGGAGTTCATCATATAGCTACCGCTAGAGCTATATATATTAATGTAGGTGGCGATTTAAACAATGGTTTAATCCCTAGGTTGTTGGAATATAACCCCGATATCAGTAATAGCATCTCTGAAAACTTAAGAATTTCAAAAAATAATGACACTAGCAGCAGACAGCGCTATTTTGTTTTTTCATTTGGCGATGCTGCTATGAAATTAGCTGTTCCCAAACCGGATATTCAAATTACCCATATGAACAACAAACCCATAACGCAAGAATTGGATACTATTAAAGCACTATCACATGTGTCTTTTAAAGGGATTATAACCGATAATACAGGAAATCTTGACTCGAGTTTTAATGGGGTACTCTCTGCTACTATCTATGATAAACCCATTGATAAAGAAACTTTAAACAATGACGGAGTTGCAGGTATCATGGTATTTGACACACAAGAAAGTAAAATTTTTAGAGGTAGTGCCACGGTATCAAACGGAGTGTTTAGCTTTGATTTTGTCGTCCCTAAAGACATTCGAATTGCCTATGGAAAAGGAAAATTAAGTTTTTATGCAGACAATGACAGTAGTGACAAAGCTGGTTATAACCTTGACGTTACGGTAGGTGGAATTGATGAAAACGCCCCTGAGGACAATCAAGGGCCTACTATTCAACTTTATATGAATGACAAATCGTTTATCGATGGAGGAAGCACCAATCAATCACCACTCTTTTTAGCCTTTTTTGAGGATGAGAATGGAATCAATACTTCGTTATCTTCAGTAGATCATGATATTGTTGCCATTTTAGATGACGACCAGCAAAATCCTATATTGTTAAACGATTATTATACTACTGAGTTAAATAATTATAAAAAGGGCAATTTGGAATATCGACTCAGGAATTTGGAAATCGGAACACACAAAATACATTTAAAAGCGTATGACACCTATAATAATCCGGCTGAAGCAGAGTTGCAATTTGTAGTGTTGGACGATAGTGAATTGGTAATTGAACACGTGTTAAACTACCCAAATCCTTTTGTTAATTATACGGAATTTTGGTTTAGTCACAACAAACCTAATGAACCCCTGGAAGTACAGGTGCAAATTTATACAGTGTCCGGTAAATTAGTAAAAACGATAAACCGATTAATTCAAAGTCCTGGAAGTCATTCTAGAGAGATTCAATGGGATGGTTTGGATGATTTTGGCAAAAAAATAGGAAAAGGCGTTTATGTTTACAAATTAAGTATCAATGCCACACAATCCGAGTTAAAAGCAGAAAAATATGAAAAATTAGTCATACTTCAATAATTTTATTGATATTTGCCGTTATGACTACTCATAATGAGAATTGAAAAACCTAAAAAATCAAAAACTAAATTAGAAATCATGCGATATAGAATTCTATTCCTACTAACATTACTCTTATTAATTTCTCCCAAGAATATAATGGCACAAGAGGTCAATGCTATCACAACAGCCGCCCCATTTTTATTAATTACACCTGATGGAAGATCCGGTGGAATGGGTGATATTGGTGTCGCTACTACTTCTGATTTTAATTCACAACACCATAATCCTTCCAAAGCAGCCTTTAATGATATGGAATTATCTATAGGAGTTAATTTTACTCCTTGGATGAATCAATTAGTCAATGACGTATACTTAGGGGGCATCTCTGTTACGAACAAATTAAATGAACGAAGCGCTTGGGCTGCAAGTTTTAAATATTTTACATTGGGTGAAATACAACTTACCGATGAAAGTGGAGAACCACTTACTAAAGAAAAACCAAATGAATTAGCAGTTGATGGCACTTACGCTTTAAAATTAAGCGAGTCTTTTAGTTTAGGGGTAACTTTACGATATATTCGTTCTGATTTTACACTTAGAGTTCAAAACTCCGATATACAAACTGTAAATGCATTTAGTGTAGATATTTCAGGTTATTTTGAATCACCCGAATCAAATTATGGAAATTTTAATGGAATTTTCCGCGGTGGTTTTAACATTTCAAATATCGGTCCTAAAGTATCTTATGTCCCTGGTGGTAGAGAAAATTTTATCCCGACAAATATGAAATTAGGTGCAGGTTTTGATTTTATCCTCGATGATTATAACAAAGTAGCACTTACGCTAGAATCCACAAAACTACTAGTTCCAACACCCCCTAATGATTGGGATAATGATATAGGTTTTTTTGAGGGAATGATTAGTTCTTTTGGTGATGCACCGGATGGTTTTAGTGAAGAAATTAAAGAATTTACTTGGGCTGTAGGTGCTGAGTATGTATACAATGACGCGTTTGCTTTAAGAACGGGATTTTTCCATGAAAGTGAAATAAAAGGAGCGCGTAAATTTTTTACCGTAGGAGCTGGCTTTAAATTTAGATCTGCTAGCATTGACTTTTCTTATTTGTTTAATGCATCAGATATTAATAATCCTTTAGAAAATACATTACGCTTTTCTCTAGGTTTCAATTTAGGAGAATCCTTTGACTATTTTTAATTAATTAACCGGACGCATTGAAAGAGTTTAAGAAACAAACATCCTTTACAATTTTTGAGTCTTTGTCTGAATTAACAATTGACATTCGTGCTTTAATGCAAGAAGCAAAAAACGCTATCAACAGTGCTTATGCTCCCTATTCACATTTTCAAGTAGGAGCGGCTATCCTTTTAGCCAACGGAAAAATAGTAATAGGAAACAATCAAGAAAATGCTGCTTACCCTTCCGGAATGTGTGCTGAGCGAGTGGCCGTTTGGAGTGCCGCCTCAAGATATCCGGATGTTGTAATTAAAAAAATTGCCATCGCAGTTAAATCAAAAAATCAAGAAATTGATCAGCCTGTTGCCCCATGTGGCGCTTGTCGACAAAGTCTCTTAGAATACGAAGTAAAGCAAAAAGAGCCCATTGAGGTATTCTTTATGGGAGAAATTGGAAAGGTTATTAAAGCAAATTCACTAAAAGATTTGTTACCCTTTTCATTTGATCAATCTTTTTTATAACTCAATTTGCAACTATTTATCCTATTTTTTTGCGTAAAGCAAACAAAATCCAAAGCTACTTTTATCAATTGATTTGGGTATTTTTGATAATTCTCTTGCTTGATATTTAAAAAAATGTACTTTCGCAACTTTAAATATCTAAATCATGCCTATTAATACAGTAATTACAGGAACAGGTAGCTACATACCTAGTATTATAAAAAAGAATTCTGATTTTTTGAAGAATGAATTCCTCCAAGAAGACGGAACTCCATTCGAATATGACAACGAGACAGTTATTGAAAAATTTAAAGCCATAACAGGTATTGAAGAAAGACGTTATGCCTGTAAAAACTTCAACTCATCTGATTTAGCATATTTTGCAGCCGAAAAAGCAATAGAGGATGCCGGAGTTGACAAAGAAAAAATTGACTATATCATCTTGTCACATAACTTTGGAGATGTAAAAAGTGCTGCTATTCAAACTGATGTTTTACCAAGTTTAGCATCTCGTGTAAAACACAAATTAAGAATAAAAAACCCAAACTGTGTCGCTTATGATATTTTATTTGGTTGTCCGGGTTGGATCGAAGGCGTCGTACAAGCACATGCATTTATCAGATCGGGCATGGCAAAAAAAGTATTAGTTATTGGTTCTGAAACACTATCGAGAGTGGTAGATGTACATGATAGAGATGCGATGATTTATTCAGATGGTGCCGGTGCAACAATTATTGAAGCAAAAGATGAAAAAATAAAAAGGGGTGTGCTCAGTACTGCAAGTCGAACAGATACTTATGAGGAGGCCTATTATTTATATTTTGGAAATTCTTTTGACAAGACAGAAGATGCGGATGTAAGGTATATCAAAATGCACGGTCGTAAAATATATGAATATGCCTTAAATAATGTCCCAATTGCCATGAAAGCGGCTCTAGATAAAACAACAGTTGATATACATAATCTTAAAAAAGTTTTTATACATCAAGCTAATGAAAAAATGGATGAAGCTATTATTAAACGCTTCTTTAGACAATATAAAGTTCCTACACCTGATAAGGTAATGCCCATGAGTATAAACCTATTGGGTAATAGCTCTGTAGCTACAGTTCCTACATTATTTGATCAAGTATTAAAAAAGCAAATTGAGTTCCAATCAGTATCAAAAAATGATATTATTATGTTTGCATCTGTCGGTGCAGGGATGAATATCAATGCAATTGTTTATAAAATGTAAAATTCTAAAATAAGAGCAAAAAAAAATCCTAAGAAGTAGTTTCTTAGGATTTTTTTGTTCGACTTGTCTCGTCCTGAAATAGGGTTACACAAAAACCTAGTGTAATGAAAATAAATTAGGATTAGCATTTGTAATCTACAACTAATCTTCTTTCACTTCTTCAAAATCAACATCTTCAACATTATCACCTTCTCCTGATTTAGCATCAGCTTGTGGTTCTTGTCCTTCTGCTTGTTGTTCTTGCGCTGCTTTTTGCATTTCGGGAGCAGCTGCTTCCCAAGCTTTATTGATCGTTTCCAACGCTGTATCAATTCCCGCCAAGTCTTTTGCTTCATGAGCTTTTTTCAAATCAGCTAAAGCATCTTCGATAGGTTTTTTGACTGCATCCGATAATTTATCACCATTATCTTTTAATTGCTTTTCTGTTTGGAAGATCATCCCATCAGCGGAATTAACTTTATCCGCTTCTTCTCTTGCTTTTTTATCCGCTTCAGCATTTGCTTCAGCGTCTGCTTTCATTTTCTGAATTTCTTTGTCCGATAAACCGGATGAAGCTTCAATACGAATATCTTGCGACTTATTAGTTTGTTTATCTAAAGCCTTTACATGAATTATTCCATTTGCATCAATATCAAAAGTTACTTCAATCTGTGGAATTCCTCTCGATGCCGGTGCTATGCCATCTAAATGAAATCTTCCAATTGTTTTATTGTCTTTTGACATGGCACGTTCACCCTGCAACACATGTATTTCAACAGAAGGTTGGTTATCAACTGCTGTAGAAAATACTTGAGATTTTTTGGTAGGAATCGTTGTATTGGCGTCAATTAATTTCGTGAATACATTCCCCATTGTTTCAATTCCTAAAGAAAGTGGTGTTACATCTAGTAACAATACATCTTTTACGTCACCTGTTAAAACACCTCCTTGAATAGCAGCTCCTACCGCTACAACTTCATCAGGATTTACTCCTTTGTTTGGTTTTTTTCCAAAGAATTGTTCTACCATTTCTTGTACTTTAGGAATACGTGTAGAACCTCCTACTAAGATAATTTCATCGATATCACCTGTTGATAATTTAGCATCTTTCAATGCTTTTTTAACCGGCTCCATTGAACGCTTGAATAAAGTATCCGCTAAATTTTCAAATTTTGCACGTGTTAATTTACGTACTAAGTGTTTAGGCCCGGAATCAGTTGCCGTAATGTAAGGCAAATTAATTTCTGTTTGTGTGCTGGCTGATAATTCAATTTTCGCTTTTTCGGCTGCTTCTTTTAAACGTTGTAAAGCCATTGGATCTTTACGTAAGTCCAAATTTTCTTCTGATTTAAACTCTTCAGCTAACCAATCGATAAGTACTTGATCAAAGTCATCACCTCCTAAATGTGTATCTCCATTAGTTGATAGCACTTCAAAAACACCATCCCCTAATTCTAAAATAGAAATATCAAATGTTCCCCCGCCTAAATCATAAACGGCAATTACTTGATCTTTATCTTTTTTATCCATCCCATAAGCTAATGCTGCTGCAGTTGGCTCATTAATGATACGAGCTACTTTTAAACCTGCAATTTCACCTGCTTCTTTTGTAGCTTGTCGTTGTGAATCATTAAAGTAAGCCGGAACAGTAATTACGGCTTCACTGACCGTTGTTCCTAAATAGTCTTCCGCTGTTTTTTTCATCTTTTGCAAGACCATCGCAGAGATTTCTTGTGGTGTATACAAACGACCATCAATATCCACTCTCGGAGTATCATTATCTCCCTTTACGACTTTAAAAGGTACGCGTTCTGCTTCCATTTTTGATTCAGAATATTTGTTACCTATAAATCTTTTAATAGATGAAATAGTTTTTGTTGGATTGGTTACAGCTTGTCGTTTAGCTGAATCTCCTACTTTACGTTCGCCTCCTTCTACAAAGGCAACTACAGATGGTGTAGTTCGTTTTCCTTCTGAATTTGGGATAACTACCGGCTCATTTCCTTCCATTACGGATACACAAGAGTTCGTAGTTCCCAAATCGATTCCAATTATTTTGCTCATTTTATAGTTGTTTTAAGTTATTTACATATTTACAATTTGTCTAATGTCAATGATTATGCCATGACAAAATTGGTGACATAGTGTCAGGAACTGAAGTGAGAAGGGAGAAGTACAGGTCTAAGTTAAATCTAAAACTAGAAAACTACTATAAAACTTAAAGTTCTTTACGGGCAATTAGTAGTGATTTAAAAAGGGATCGTAATATAGTTAGGACTTTACTTTTTGTTTTTTACCTTTAAAAAATTAGAACGAGTTCGTGAGCACGTAACCAATATTGCCGGAAATATCCTATTTGGAAGTAAAAGTGCTCAAACACAAAGGAAAAAAATAGATTATCTTGTAAAAACCCACTCTGTATTTGTAGATAATTTTTCATCAAATCCATAACCATCCACGGCAAATGTTTTTAATTTCTCTACGTTTTCTATTTGGTTATCAACCGCAAAGCGAGTCATTTTACCACGGGCTTTTTTAGCATAAAAACTGATTACTTTGTATTGACCACTTTTGTAATCTTTAAAAATTGGTGTAATTATTTTAGCTTTGAGAAGCTTTGGTTTTATCACTTTAAAATATTCATTGCTAGCCAAATTCACAACGACTTCGTCACTTATTAGCTCATCGTTTATTGTGTCGATCACCTTAGCATCCCAGAATTCGTATAGACTTTTATAGTTATCAACTTGCAATTTACTTCCCATTTCCAATCGATAGGGTTTTATCAAATCAAAAGGTCTTAAAATACCGTATTGTCCCGATAAAATACGAAGTGTACGTTCTAAATAATCCAGGTCTTTTTCCTTTATAGAATAAGCATCCAAACCTACATAAGCGGCTCCTTGAAAAGCATAAACTGCCGGTCTTACTTCCTTTGTCTTTTCCCAATCTTGATTCCGCTTCCAATTTAATTCGGCTAACTTATCAGAAACATACATCAATTCAGTTAGTTGTTTTGGTGATTTTAACTGAAGTACCGTGTTCAATGCATTCGCTTGTTTCTCAAATATGGGTTTACTTGTTTTTATTGTAGGAAAAACACTTTTATAATCAAGCGTTTTGGCCGGTGATAATAAGATTTTCATCTATTTCAAAATTTATAGTTTATTGATTCTTTTTTGGAAACGATCCAAAAATAAGGCTACATGATAACCGTCCATCAAGGCATGGTGTACATCAATTGTTAATGGCATCAGTTTATTATCAGCTTGATCAAAATACTTTCCGAATACAAATTTAGGAATTCCTTTGTCTTTCTCATCTCCCTTTCTTGCATGTTTGATACTCGTAAATGAGAGCCAAGGCAATACGCTACCGTGAATAACTGCCAAATCCTCTTCTTTATCCTCAAAACCTGAATTGTTTTTTTTAATCTTATCTATCAATTCTTTTCCTACTCTATTGTATACTTCCACCGACTCATTAGATGGAAAGTAACAAAAGAAAAAAGTATTGTCTTTATTTAATACCGTAGAACCCATTAGCATATTTTCTACATCATAAATTTCCCCATTGACTATTCGCAATCGAAATTCGAGTATACTATTTGCCACTTCCATCATATAGTAGTACAGAGAAAGCATAAATGACAAATCATTTTTTTTACAAAAAGAGTATAGATTCGTAATGTCTACATTAAGACTAATACTAAAAAACGGATCTTCATAATCTTTAAAAAAATTGTATTGTTCTTTTCTATTCCATCTATTTATATTAAATCTCTTCATAATTACGAATCTATAAAGGTTTAAAAAACTTTGGTAAAGTTATTTTATTCTATTTTAACTTTTTAGCTTTTAGTTTTCCAAATTCTAAACTTATCATTGGCATAAAAGAGGGGCTTTCTGTGTTGATATTAGCAAGTATATCGATACCAATACTCAATTGCCGTAGCGGAATAATCTTGAAACCTATCTTTATTGGAAGACCTATATTAAAATATGACAATCGTTCGTGATGGCTTGTTGAAAAGAGATTGAACCATCCTCCTGTTCCACCAGTACTATACAAGTATTGCCCCCGTTTTACACCCCAAACAGCACCTATTCCTCCTTGATATTGAATTCTGAAAAGGTGATTGTTAAAGTCTTTAAACCCTCCATATAAAACATCTAAAAAATTCATTTCTTCACGAGGTAACGCAAATGTAATAAATTCTCCTCCTCCGCTAAAAACTAGAGAATATATCCTAGATTTTTTTAATAAACTCACTTCTATGCCACCTGCTAAACCATCATTTATCCCTGAACTATATAAAACACCCAATTTAGAGCTGATCGCATAGCCATCAATTCTATTTTGTCCGCTACATAGAATTGAAAATAAAAACAAGACAAAAACTAAATTTTTTCTCATGACATACTTTAATAAAGATTTAAAGTTCTATTTATCTTTATTTTTTGTTTAAACTCTAACAAATATAATACAAAAAACAAGACAAATCTAGTTGTTAGAAGTCTTGTTTCTTGATTCTTATTTCTATTTATCTTATCTATATTTAAAAACAATACTCATTCGCCTCAGTCAATTCTTTTGCAATTTGTTTACGTAATGCAAGAGGATTCGGTTGATTTGTATATTTTGTAAATCGTTTTAAACCCATTAATATCATGCGTTGTTCATCACCTTCCGAAAAATACAATATCGCTTCTTTTGCATTTCTAGTAATGCTTTCTACCGCATTAAACAAATTAAGTTTTGCCATCGCTATTTGTCCGGAAACTTTTTCTTCAGAATCCCTTTTTGCTAATTTTTCTGCTTTCAATATCGCTGATTCTGCCATATAAATCTCAATCATTAATTCAGCAACTGACAATATTAGCTGTTGGTGATTTTGTAAATCCATGGCATATTTTTGGACAGCACTTCCGGCTACCATTAAAAAAGCTTTTTTTAGTTTATCGATCATCTCTTTTTCTTCGGAGAATAATACACTGTAATCAGGAACATCAAAGGAAGGTATCGCCATCAGGCTTTTACCCACAGCTGTAGCAGGTCCTAATATATCTAATTCCCCTTTCATCGCTTTTTTAAGCAGCATAGAAACGGATAACAAACGATTTATTTCGTTCGTTCCTTCGTAAATTCTTGTAATTCTCGCATCACGCCAGGCAGATTCCATAGGGGTGTCTTCTGAAAAGCCCATTCCTCCAAAAATCTGTATTCCTTCATCACTTACTTCTTGGATTGCTTCTGACACATAAACTTTAAGAATCGCCGCTTCAATTGCAAACTCTTCATAAGCTTTCAATTTGGCTTTGTTCATACTTTTACCGCCGGCAATCAACTCATTAATTTTATTTTCAATATCCATCGCTGCACGATAAACACCGGCATCACTAACAAAAGCCTTTGTACTCATATCGGCTAATTTCTTTTTAATAGCACCAAATTGAGCAATAGGTGTTTTAAATTGAATACGTTCATTGGCATATTTTACAGATTCATTAATAATACGTCTCTGTGAATCATTACAAGCCGCTGCTAGTTTAATTCGTCCGACATTCAATGAATTTAATGCAATTTTAAATCCTTTACCTCTTTCTGAAAGCATATTTTCGACCGGTATTTTTGTGTCCGAGTAAAAAACTTGGCGTGTAGAGGAAGCTCGTATTCCTAGCTTGTGTTCTTCTTCTCCAAAAGTAATTCCGTTTGGGTTATCCTTATCATATTCGATAATAAAAGCTGTAATATTTTTATCATCTTCAATTCGAGCAAACACAATTTGTATTTTGGCAAAAGCAGCGTTAGAAATCCATATTTTTTGACCACTGATATTATAATGTTTCCCGTCGTCAGTCAGTGTTGCTGTTGTTTTACCTGAATTGGCATCACTTCCGGCCTCAGGTTCCGTTAAACAATAGGCACCAAATTTATTTCCTGCTGTTAAATCCGGCAAATATTTTTGCTTTTGTTCTTCAGTTCCATACAAATAAATAGGCATGGTTCCAATACCTGTATGCGCTCCATAAGCTGTAGCAATAGATCCGGAAGTTCCTGATATAAAATCTGTCACTAACATCGTTGAAACAAATCCCATACCCATACCTCCATATTGATCCGGAATAGAAATTCCCAAAAACCCCATATCACCTAATTTATGCATGGTTTCTTCGGTTAATGCATAATCTTTTTTCTCGAATCTTTCGCGATAGGGAATAATTTCGCGTTCTCCAAATTCTTTGACGGCATCACGCATCATTTGCTGTTCTTCCGTAAATTCTTCAGTGATAAAAATATCTTCACTTTTTACTTCTTTGATTAGGAATTCTCCTCCTTTAATTGCTGATTTGTCTGTACTCATAATTGTAATTTTTTGTTAGAAAAAAGAAAAGAGAGAAAAGAAAAAAAATTGAATCATTTTCTATTCAACTTAAACCATTTTGAAAACTCATAGTCATTCTTTGAAACTCCGCTAATTTTTCTTCAAGATTTGTTAAAACTGTTTTGTTAATATATTTCTTATGGTTTGCTATTAATAATTGTGTCCCTAATTCAAAAGATAAACCTAATGAAATGTCAAGAAAATGAGAAAATGATTTATCTGTTCTTGCCGATCCTTCTGAAATATTACTAGGAATTGAAATTGAACACCTACTCATTTGGGAACTCAAGTTATATCTTTTATGTTTTGGAAATTCTAATCCTAACTTCCAAATTTTTAAATTCGTATAATTATGTCTAAGTTCTTTACCCATTTACGTCTTTTATCTTCTTTCTCTTTTCTTTACTCTTGATTTACACTACTTGAGCAACTCAAAGACACCTGCTGCTCCTTGCCCGGCACCCACACACATGGTTACCATACCAAATTTATTTTTACGTCGGCGCATTTCGTTTAATAATTGCACCGATAGTTTAGCACCTGTACAGCCCAATGGATGTCCTAATGCAATGGCTCCACCATTTACATTGACGATATCCGGATTTAAATCCAACTCTCTCATTACGGCTACTGATTGGGATGCAAAAGCCTCATTTAGTTCTAAAAGTTCCATGTCTTTTATTTGCATGCCGGCTCGTTTTAGTGCTTTTGGAACGGCTGCAACGGGTCCCATTCCCATAATGCGAGGGTCAACACCCACTGCAGCATAAGATACTAATCTAGCAATAGGCTCAATATTGAGTTCTTTTATCATTTCCTCACTCATAATCATAAAAAATGAAGCGCCATCACTCATTTGAGAAGAATTACCGGCTGTGACACTTCCACCTGCCGCAAAAACAGGTCTTAATTTAGCCAAAGCTTCAATTGAAGTCCCTCTTCGTGGCCCTTCATCTGTATCTACTACGTATGATTTGGTTTGTTTCTTCCCATTTGCATCCATATAAATTTCTTCAATATTCATAGGTGCAATATCATCTTTAAACGTACCATTGTCTATAGCTTTTAAGGCTTTTTGATGTGATTTAAATGCAAATTCATCTTGATCTTCTCGCGACACTTTAAACTGTTGTGCTACTGCTTCTGCAGTCAAACCCATTCCCCAATAATAATCTTCATGACCTTCTTTGGTTGTTTTATAATCCGGAACGGCACGGTAGCCACCCATCGGAATATAACTCATGCTTTCGACTCCACCGGCAATGATACAATCGGCCATTCCAGATTGAATCTTTGCTATTGCTATACTGATAGTTTCGAGCCCTGATGCACAATAACGGTTGACAGTCATACCCGCTACATCATCAATTTTTAAGCCCATAAGAGAGACTAATCTTCCGATATTAAGACCCTGCTCTGCTTCGGGCATGGCATTTCCGACAATGACATCGTCAATACGTTTTTTATCTAATTGCGGTATTTTCTTCAACAAGTATTCAATGGTTTCAGCCGCCATTTCATCGGGTCTTTTAAATCGGAATACACCCCTTGGTGCTTTTCCTACTGCTGTTCTGTATCCTTTTACTATATATGCTGTTTTCATAATTAAGATATTAGATTGTTAGATGTTAGACAATAGACAAATACTTCTTATATTGATAATTTATCCATAAATCCAACTATCATTTTCTGTATTTCGTCTATGGTTTTTTATAATTCGTTAAATTTTTCATTTGTAATATAACCTAGCCCTCTGGCAATTATATTCTGAGTTTCCCATTCAAAAGCTGATCCTAAACTCGTTTCAAGAAAAGTTTTAAAATGTTTATCAGAATTTTTACTGGTTCCTTCTGCTATATTCGATGGAATAGAAACTGAACACCTAATTAGTTGACTCGTTAAACCATACCTTTCATCAGTTGAAAAAGTTTTAGTGATTCTATATGTTTCAAAAACTAACTCTAAACTTTTTTTCCAAATTTTCAGTTTTCTAAAATTATGCTTTACCATCTTTTATATATTTAAATACTAGACAATAAATTTTAAACTGTTAAACAAATCGGTCTAGAGTCTATAATCTTAAAGTCTAACATCTTTCTTAGTTTCTTAAAGGTTTTCCCGTTTTTAATGTATGTTCAATACGCTCTAAGGTTTTCCTTTCAGTAAACAAACTCATAATGGCTTCACGTTCTAAATCCAATAAATACTGTTCCGACACAAACTGTGGTTCAGACAAATCACCACCTGCCATGATATATCCCAATTTATTGGCTACCAATTGGTCGTGTTCAGATGCGAAACGCCCTGCTTTTAAACTATCTGTTCCTACCAAGAACATTCCTAAGGCTTGACGACCTAGGACATATACTTCTTTCGGTGCAGGTTGTGTATAACCATCTTCCAGCATTTGAATAGCATGTCGTTTAGCCGTAGCAATCTGACGTTCTTTATTGACCACAACAATATCTTTACCTTCTTGGAAATAACCTAAGTCAAAAGCCTCATAAGCAGAGGTAGCCACTTTAGCCATCGCTACATTTATAAATGTTTCACGTAAACGATTTAACTTTACATCGTCTTTGATCCACAATTCAGAAACACGCCGTGCAACTTCTTTGGTTCCACCTCCTGCAGGGATAATACCTACTCCAAACTCCACCAATCCTATGTATGTTTCAGCTGCAGCTACAACTTTATCGGCATGCATACTCATTTCACAAGCACCTCCTAAAGTTAAACCGTGGGGCGCAACAATTGTCGGTATAGAAGAGTATCGTAGACGCATTACCGTATCTTGGAACAATTTAACTGCCATCACCAATTCGTCATAATCCTGCTCAATAGCCATCATAAAAGCCATTGCTAAATTAGCTCCTACTGAGAAATTTGCAGCTTGATTTCCCAAAATGACTGCTTCATATTTTGTTTCTGCCAAATCAATTCCCTTATTGATAGCTTGTAAAACACCTCCTCCTAAGGTATTCATTTTTGAACGGAATTCTACATTTAAAACACCATCTCCCAGATGTAGGATACTCGCGTCTGCATTACTCCAAATTGTTTTGGCCTCTCGAATCGTATCTAAAATAATAAAGGAGTCTTGTCCTGGTATTTTTACCAATTCTTTTTTTGGAATATCGTAATAATATTTTGCTCCATCTTTTACATCGTAAAAAGATTTTCGGCCACTTAGAAGCATTTCAGTTACCCATTTATTGGGTTTATAGCCTTCTGCTTCCATCATTTTAACCCCTTTTTCAACACCTATAGCATCCCAAATTTGGAAAGGGCCATGTTCCCATCCAAATCCTGCTTTCATCGCATCATCAATCCTGTAAAGTTCATCCGAAATTTCAGGGATTCTATTTGACACATACTGAAACATTGGAGCAAATGTTTTGCGATAAAACGTTCCTGCCTTATCTTTACCTTTAACGAGAACTTTAAATCTATCAATAACATTATCGATAGTTTTCGTCATTCCTAAAGTTGGAAAATTAACTCTTTCTTGCGGCTTATATTCCAAAGTTTCTAAATCAAGAGCCAGTATAGATTTTTTACCATCCACTACTTCCTTTTTATAAAAACCTTGTTGGGTCTTACTGCCCAACCACTTTTTATCCATCATTTTTTGGATAAAATCCGGAATAGCAAAACTATCGTGCATTTCATCATTTTTAGCATTGTCTGCCACACCATTTGCTGTATGCACAAGTGTATCAAGACCTACTAAATCGACGGTTCTAAAAGTTGCTGATTTTGGACGACCAATAACAGGTCCTGTCAATTTATCAACTTCCCCAACCGTTAATCCCATCTCTTTTACCACATGGAATAAACTCATAATTCCGAATATACCAACACGATTTCCAATAAACGCCGGTGTATCTTTGGCCAAAACAGACGTTTTTCCCAAAAACTTCTCTCCGAAGCCCATTAGGAAATCTGTTACTTCTTGTTCGCAATCGGGACCCGGAACTACTTCAAATAGTTTTAGGTAACGTGGAGGATTAAAAAAATGTGTAACTGCAAAATGCTTTCTAAAATCTTCACTACGTCCTTTATTCATGTATTGAATTGGAATACCTGAAGTATTAGATGTAATCAATGAACCCGGTTTACGGAATTTTTCTATTTGTTCAAATACTTTTTGTTTAATATCCAAACGTTCCACCACAACCTCTATCACCCAGTCACAATCGGCTATAAGATGCAAATCATCTTCAAGATTTCCTGTGCTGATTCGTTTTGCAAAATCTTTGTGATAAATTGGTGATGGTTTAGATTTCAAAGTATTTTGTAAACTTTCATTTACCAATCTGTTACGCACAACTTTATTTTCTAAAGTCAGGCCTTTGGCTTTTTCTTTGTCATTTAGTTCACGCGGCACAATGTCAAATAATCGAACTTGCACACCGATGTTTGCAAAATGACAAGCTATTCCTGATCCCATTATTCCGGAACCGATGATAGCTACTTTTTTAATGGATCTTTTCATATTTGTTCTAATTTATAATGTTAATGTTTTTATTATCCTTTAACAAAAAAAACTTTATCCTTTATCAATGAATTAATTACACGTATCACTTGGAAAAAGTTGATAAGTTGTTCCTCGGTAACATTCTCTTTGACAACGCTATTAAAGCGTAAGACAAATGTTCTGGCTAAAGCTCTTTTTTCTTTTCCGAATTCTGTTAATTTTATGATAACTCCTCTGCCGTCTTTTGGATTTTTTTCACGATAAATAACCCCTTTATCTTGCATGTTCTTTAATATTCGAGACAGGCTTGTTGCTTCCATTCCCATTTTAGGGCCTAAAGAAGTAGAGGATGTGCCGGTTTCGCAATCGATATTGAGCAGTACAAAACCGGTTGCCATGGTTGCATTTTGCTTTGAAGCTTGCTCGTTATACATTTTTGAAACAGCTTGCCAAGTGGCTCTGAGGTGATGATCTATGGATTCTTCTTTATGCATTCTTCAAAGGTACAAAAAAAATACTATGCGCGCATAGTATTTTTATAAAAATATTTATTAATTGGCTTTAACACGTAACAATACTGTATACTAATAACCTGAGTTCGATCTAAGCTTTGCTCACAGTTTCAGATAATTAGCCCATAGGCAATCCAAATTTATGAGAACTATCTGGATAATTTGAGTGAATTTGGGGCAGTATATGGGCTAATTATCGAAATCTATTAATAGAAAAGCCAATAGCACAGCATCTTTTCACTAAAAACCATTTGCAATAACTAGTTATAACTACTTGTTTTTCAGCAAAAACCTACTGTACTCTTGACTTTCTGTGAGATAAATCTTAGATCGAACTCAGGTTAATAGACAAATCAGTACTTTTGGCTTTTCAAATACTCAAAAATTTATGAATTATCTTTTAGAAACTAAAAATATAGTAAAAACATATGGTGATTTCACTGCGTTAAACAAGGTGTCGATTCAGGTCCCCGAAAAGAGTATCTTTGGCTTATTAGGTCCTAATGGCGCCGGGAAAACAACCCTGATTCGAATTATAAATCAAATTACACTTCCAGATTCCGGTCAGGTATTTTTTGACGGAAGGCCACTGCAACTGAATGACGTACATTATATTGGCTATTTACCTGAAGAAAGGGGCTTGTACAAAAGCATGAAAGTCGGTGAACAAGCTTTATATTTAGCACAACTAAAAGGGCTCTCCAAAGCAGAAGCTAAAAAACGCTTAAAGTATTGGTTTGAAAAATTTGAAATTGGTGATTGGTGGAATAAAAAAGTCCAAGAACTGTCTAAAGGAATGGCTCAAAAAGTACAATTTATCGTAACCGTTTTACATCAGCCAAAACTGTTAATCTTCGATGAACCTTTTAGTGGTTTTGATCCGATAAATGCCAACCTGATAAAAGATGAAATTTTGGAATTGAGAAATAAAGGCGCTACCATAATTTTCTCAACACATCGCATGGAATCTGTCGAAGAATTATGTGATGACATTACTTTAATCGATAAAGCGAATAAAATTTTAGATGGAAATTTACAAGAAATAAAAAGGCAGTATAAAACCAATACTTTTGAAGTAGGTCTACACAGTCCTGATCCTGATAAACTCCGGAAAGAAATAGCTTCAAAATTTAAGATCAGTACTGCAAACTTTAAATCACTGGAGGAAGATTTAAAATTGAATATAAAAATTGATCCTAAAGATTCTGCAAGAGATTTAATTAAATATCTTTCTGAAAAAACAGCAATAAATCATTTTGTTGAAGTCATCCCAAGTGTTAGTGAGATCTTTATTAAAGCTGTTGAAACGAATAAAAGAAATTGACTTAGAAGGTCAAGGTATTAACCAATAACCCGCTGAAAAAGCGGGATTAGTCATGCTTGCAGCTTGATTTTCAATTCGACTAACTAAAAAATTGGAATAATTTTTTAGAGTCTCACGAATAAAGAAATAAGTGCTTCGGACATACTCAAAATAAATAATTAAAAAAATAGACTTCTAAATGGCACTTACAAATCGCTTAATAGCACACACAACATTCAAAATTTAATACACTGAGAATGGATAAACTAAAACTAATAATAGTTAGAGAATTTTTAGCTAAAGTTCGCAATAAGACCTTTATAATCATGACCGTTTTAGGTCCGATTTTAATGATTGGGATGGTGGCTTTGATGGCTTTTGTCACGAAATCAAGTATCGACAAAACAAGAACTGTATCTTATGTGAATAAATCTCATTATTTCACTTCGGATGATTTTCAAAGTACGGAGAGTCTAAAATTTATAGATCTCTCACATTTGGATATTGAGGCAGCCAAGCAAACAGTTAAAGAAACAGACCAATATGGCTTATTGTATATCCCAAACAGTAGTAGTATTGACGGAATTATAAAAAAGATACAGTTTTTTTCCAACGAATCGCCAAGTGTAATTTTTACTGAAAGGATTGAAAGAAGATTAGATAAACGATTGGGGTTCCTAAAGATGAAAGAACTCAATATTGACATCGAAAAGGTAAAGAAAGCGAAAATAAGATCCGAAATACAATTACAAAATTTTGAAGGTAAAGAAACTTCTAAGTTTATCAATGAAATAAAATTGGGAATTGGGACAATAGCCGGTTATTTTATCATGCTTTTTATAATGATCTATGGTGCCATGGTAATGCGAAGTGTCATTGAAGAGAAGACCAGTCGTATTATAGAAATAATTGTGTCTTCGGTAAAGCCTTTTCAACTTATGTTGGGGAAAGTTATAGGTACAGCCGGAGCCGGTATTCTACAATTTATTATTTGGGGAATCGTCCTCGGTATTCTGTATATATTTCTATTACCCATTCTTGGCATCAACACAAATTCACAAATTAGTCAAGAACAACTTGAAATGGTAAAAGAAGTCGCTGCAAATTCAAAAATTGAGCTCTTAATTCAGGAATTATGGCAATTGCCCATCGCGACGATTATGATTTCTTTTTTGTTGTTTTTTATCGGTGGCTTTTTATTGTATAGTTCCCTTTACGCTGCTATTGGTGCTGCGGTTGACAATGAAACTGACACGCAACAATTTATGTTACCCGTTATTATGCCGTTAATGTTAGGAATCTACATCGGGTTTGCTGTGGTAATCAACGATCCACATGGTACTTTGGCAACCACATTTTCCATGATTCCCTTTACATCTCCCATTGTCATGATGATGCGGATTCCACTGGGAGCACCCTTATGGCAAATAGTAGTATCTTTGATATTGTTATTGTTAACTTTTATAGCAATGATATGGCTGGCAGCTAAGATATATCGAGTAGGAATACTAATGTATGGGAAAAAACCCAGTTACAAAGAATTGTGGAAATGGCTTAAATATTAGCGAATAGGCTTTAGCCTAAAACAAAGATTACAAGATGAGTAAAATATTAATAATAGAAGACGAAGTGGCAATACGTCGTGTACTAAAAAAAATAATTTCTGAGGAAAATAACAGCTATAAAGTTTTTGAAGCTGTAGATGGTGTGGAAGGCATCGAACTCATTAAAGAAAACGACTACGATTTGGTCTTATGCGACATAAAAATGCCCAAAATGGATGGTGTTGAAGTATTGCAATACAGTAAAAAAATAAAACCCGAATTACAGTTTTTAATGATTTCCGGTCACGGTGATTTGGATACAGCTGTCAACACAATGCGGTTAGGAGCCTTTGACTATATTTCTAAGCCACCCGATTTAAACCGATTACTCAATGCGATTAGAAATGCACTTGACAATAAAGAATTGATTGTTGAAAACAAACGCTTAAAAAAGAAAATTAGCAAAGACTATGAAATGATTGGTAATAGCCGAGCAATCACTCAGATTAAAGAAATGATTGAGAAAGTGGCACCTACTGAAGCACGTGTTTTAATTACCGGGGCAAACGGTACGGGTAAAGAATTGGTCGCTCATTGGTTGCACGAAAAAAGCAAGCGTAATAAAGCTCCTTTGATTGAAGTAAATTGTGCAGCTATTCCATCAGAATTAATTGAGAGCGAACTTTTTGGACATAAAAAAGGTTCTTTTACCGGAGCCATTAAAGATCGAACCGGAAAATTTGAAGCGGCAAATGGAGGCACTTTATTTCTTGATGAAATTGGCGATATGAGTCTTTCTGCGCAAGCAAAAGTCTTACGTGCTTTACAAGAAGGTAAGATTCAACGTGTAGGTGATGCCAAAGATATTGAGGTAAATGTAAGAGTCATCGCTGCAACGAATAAAGATCTACAAAAGGAAATCAAAGACAAGAAATTCAGAGAGGACTTATACCATAGATTAGCTGTTATTTTGATAGCTGTTCCTTCTTTAAACGACAGACGAGATGATATTCCGATACTCATTGAATACTTTGCGATGAAAATTGCAAAAGAGCAAGGCACGAGTACTAAAGTTTTTAAAGCCAAAGCGATTAAGCTTTTACAGGAATACAACTGGACCGGAAATATTCGCGAGCTCAGAAATGTGGTAGAACGATTAATCATTCTTGGAGAAGAAAAAGTTTCAGAACAAGATGTAAAAATGTTCACTAGCAAATAAAAAAGAAGCAAAATGGATTTAAAAAATTACCAAGCAAGCAAAAAAGTTTCTTTAGACAATTATGAAAGTCTTGAAATAAATACGAGAGCAGCAAAACAATTAAAAATTATCCGAAAACAACTGGCAACACTTCAAGATGTCATGTATGCAGAAAACAAATACAGTGTATTGATTTGTTTACAAGGAATGGATACAAGTGGAAAAGATAGCTTAGTTCGTGAAGTTTTTAAAAATGTAAATGCAAATGGAGTTGATGTACACAGTTTTAAGTCACCTACTTCAAAAGAACTTGAACACGATTATTTGTGGCGTCACTATATCGCTTTACCTGAAAGAGGGAAATTTGGTATTTTTAACCGGACCCACTACGAAAATGTTTTGGTAACTCGTGTTCACCCAAAATATATACTCGGTGAAAATATTCCAAATATTAATGATATCACCGATATAGATAATCACTTTTTTTATCAAAGAATGCAACAAATTAATGCTTTTGAAAAGCATTTAGTCGAAAATGGGACCATCGTATTCAAGTTTTTCTTACACCTTTCAAAAAAAGAACAAAAAAACAGACTCATACGCCGAATCGATAAAACAGAAAAAAACTGGAAATTTTCAGCAGGAGATCTCAAAGAGCGCAAACTTTGGTCCAAATACAAGGAAGCCTATGAAGATATGCTCTCCCGCACATCTACAGTGTATGCCCCATGGCATATAATCCCTGCAGACCACAAGGATACTGCTCGTTTAAAAGTAGCTGAAATTCTAATGGAGAATCTGTCTAAATATAATTTTCAATACCCAACATTAACGCAAGAAGAAAAGAATAATTTAAAATATTTTCGCAGTGAGCTAGAAAATGACTAAATTTGATTTCGATTAAAAAGGATTCTGGAAATGATAATTTGTTTCTTAATTGGTAATTATTTAAACAAAATCTATGAAAACTTTAATTACAATACTCATATTTATTAGCGTAAGTGTTTTTGCACAAACAACAGCTGTTCCCGATTTTCGATTTGAAAGAGCACTGATTGATTTAGGGATAGATACAGACAAAGTTGTCAACGGGTTTTTAAAAACTTCAGATGTTCTAAAGGTTACCCGCCTTAATGTATCAGGCAAAGGCATTTATGATTTGACAGGGATTGAAGATTTTACATCTTTAACTTACTTCAATTGTTCCAAAAACAAATTAACCCGTGTCAATATCAGTAGTTTAATCCACTTAGAGGAGTTTATTTGCAATCAAAATGAAATTACCGACCTTGATTTAAGTAAGAATGAACAATTGCTTGTTATTGGATGTAGTATTAACAGATTATCAAAATTAAATTTGACAAGCGCGCTATCTGTTGTAAAAGTTTGTTGTGCAGATAACCAACTAGAATGCCTGAAAGTAAATAATAAATCGCTGGTCTACCTAAACTGCAACAATAATAATTTGGCTGAGTTAGATTTTTCAAATGCAAGTAATTTAGAAAAACTTTTGTGTAGTAGTAATAAACTAGAGAGATTAGACTTGAGCAAGAATAAAGCATTGACAAAATTAATCTGTAACGATAATCAACTATTCGATTTAAGTATTAAGAATGGCAATAATAAAAACCTAAGTGTTGTAAATGCTACGCATAATTCAAGATTGAACTGTATTGAAATTGACGATTCCAAAAGCGATATTGCAAGCGGTTGGTTTAAGAGTTCATTTGCAAGCTATTCATCTAATTGTAGCACGTATATCCCCGATGAAATTTTCGAGAAATTATTGATACAGTTAGGCTATGATTCCGGAGAGCCGGATCAAGAAATATTAACTTCTTCCATTGAAAATATCAAGTTTTTGGATGTGTCCAAAAAGGGGATTACAGATTTAAAAGGAATAGAAGGTTTTAAAACTCTCAAGGTTTTATACTGTTATTCAAATCAATTAACAGATTTAGATTTAAGTGCTAATATTCGATTAAAAGAAATACGCTGCCAGAATAACAATCTTATTTCATTAAACTTGAAGGAACTTACTGAACTTGAAAAACTCAGTTGCAATAAGAATCAGTTGACAAATATTGACTTATCTACTAATGTTAAGCTACAAGAGTTAAATATTTCAAATAACAAATTACCAGAATTAGACCTCAATCATAATCCAAATTTAGAAATCTTACGATCTGCTGATAATAAGCTTAACAACTTAGATTTATCAAAAACAGAAAAGATTAAACTACTTAATTGCAATAGAAATTTTATAAAAGAATTGCAGCTTACACTACATGGCAATTTATTGGAATTAAAATGTTTAAAAAATGCATTAACAAGTCTTGACATAAGTCATAATAAAAAATTAACTTCCTTAGATTGTAGTTCAAATCAATTAAAGAGTCTTACATTAAACAATCCGATGTTACAGGATCTAAACTGTGCAAATAATCAACTGCAATCTTTAGACACAGATAGTGTGATGATGCTAACTGTTTTAGATTGTGAACATAATCAGTTAAGCAACTTAGCTTTGGACAATCTTACTGATTTGAATAAATTATCAATAGCTTACAATATGTTTAGCGAATTGAATCTTCTCAACAACACTTCATTATCCTACTTTAATTGCAACAACAACCACTTTAAGACGTTGAAATTTACAAAAGAATTTGCGATACAAGACCTCTATTGTGCCAGTAATGAATTAACTGATTTAAAAGTCGATAAACTAAAACATCTAAAGCAGTTGTACTGTCCGGATAACAAGCTAAAAAATCTAGATTTAAGTTTGAATAAAAATTTAGAAAATGTAAAATGTTACAACAACTTTTTAGTGACGATAAACATGGGTAATGGGAACAATAAAGCAATTCATACTTTTGATGCTGAAAAGAATAATTTTTTACAATGCATTCTTGTTGATAAACCGGATATTGCCAAATTAGGAGTTGGGGTTTATAAAAATTGGAATAAGAATTCACTCGCACAATACAGCGATAAATGTGATTCGGAATAGATTACAAATAAGACAAAAAAAAGGCTGAAAATCTTAAAGATTTTCAGCCTTTTTTATTTTTTGAAATTGGTTTAATCTCTTAAAATTGATCTGGAAATTACAATTTGTTGAATTTCAGAAGTTCCTTCATAGATTTGTGTAATTTTTGCATCACGCATCATACGTTCCACATGGTACTCTTTTACATATCCGTAGCCACCGTGTATTTGTACAGCCTCAGTTGTAACCCACATAGCCATCTCAGCAGCATAATATTTTGCCAGAGCACTTGATAAATCATAGTTATTGTGTTGATCTTTATCCCAAGCTGCTTTCATAATTAAGTGTCCGGCTGCTTCAATTTTTGTTTTCATATCAGCTAACTTAAAGGCTATGGCTTGGTGTTTACTAATCTCTTTTCCAAAAGCTTTGCGTTCTTTGGAATATTGTAAAGCTCTTTCATAAGCACCGGAGGCAATGCCCAAGGCTTGTGCAGCAATTCCAATCCTACCTCCTGCCAAGGTTTTCATCGCAAATTTAAATCCAAATCCATCTTCTCCAATTCTATTCTCTTTAGGCACTTTTACATCCGTAAAAAGCAAAGAATGTGTATCGGATCCACGAATTCCTAATTTACGCTCTTTGGTTCCCACTACAAAACCTTCTGTGTCTTTTTCTACAATAAAAGCATTAATACCATGATGTCCTTTTTCAGGATGCGTATGTGCAATAACCAGGTGAATAGCAGCTGTTCTCCCATTTGTAATCCAATTTTTCGTTCCATTTATAAGGTAATAATCTCCTTTATCCTCAGCTCTAGTTCGCTGTTTTGTAGCATCACTGCCCGCTTCGGGCTCACTTAAGGCAAAAGATCCTATCATTTCTCCCTTAGCCAATCTTGTTAAATATTTTTGTTTTTGTTCTTCGGTTCCATAAGTTTCCAAACCCCAACATACAAGCGAATTGTTGACAGACATTACAACAGCTGCAGAAGCATCTACTTTTGAAATTTCTGTCATAGCCAAAACATATGATATTGCATCCATTCCTCCTCCTCCATATTTCGGATCTACCATCATGCTCAAAAACCCTAATTCACCCATTTTTTTTATCTGTTCAGCGGGAAACTCCTCATTTTCATCACGTTCAATAACTCCGGGTAGCAACTCTGTTTGAGCAAAATCACGAGCTGCATCACGTATCATTATATGTTCTTCTGTTAAACTAAAATCCATCTTGTGTTTGTTTTATGTTAATCTTTAAGAATTTCTCGTGCAATTACCAATTTTTGAATTTCTGTGGTTCCTTCACCAATCGTATTCAATTTCGCATCACGATAAAATTTTTCAACCGGAAAATCTTTTGTATAACCGTAACCTCCATGTATTTGTATGGCTTCGGTAGCTGCTCTTACACCCATTTCAGAAGCGTACATTTTTGCCATTGCTCCAATTTTCGTCATACGTTTACCCTGATTTTTAAGAGAAGCCGCTTTGTGCAACAGTAATTCTGAAGCTTCAATTTCTGTAGCCATATCCGCCAATTTAAAGGATATCGCTTGAAATTTCACTATAGGTTTTCCAAATTGCTCTCGTTCTTTTGCATATTTAATAGAAGCTTCCAGCGAACCTTTAGCAATTCCCAAGGCTAATGAACCTATTGAAATACGGCCACCGTCTAAAATTTTTAGGGCTTGCACAAAACCTTCACCAATCTCACCTATTACTTGATCTTTGTGTACGCGACAGTTATTAAAAACTAATTCTGCGGTTTCAGAAGCTCGCATCCCTAGTTTATTTTCCTTTTTACCGGAAGTAAAACCTTCTGTTCCTTTTTCAATAATAAATGCCGTGGCATTCCTTCTATCACCTTTTTTACCGGTTCGTGCTAAAACAACAGCAACATGTCCGGATATGGCGTGAGTTATAAAGTTTTTCGCTCCATTTAACACATAATAATCACCGTCTTTTTTAGCTGTTGTCGACATATTACCGGCATCTGAACCCGTATTATGCTCTGTTAAACCCCATGAACCTATCCACTCACCGGAAGCCAGTTTTGGCAAATATTTTTGTTTTTGTGTTTCGTTTGCAAATTCTAGAATATGATTACAACACAATGAATTATGCGCGGCTACAGACAAGCCTATCGATGAATCTATTTTAGAAATCTCTTCAATTATTCGTATGTAATCGTGGTAATTTAGACCTGATCCTCCGTATTTTTCGGGTATTAAAATTCCCATAAGACCCATTTCTCCTAATTTTTTAAATAGAGCTATGGGAAAATGTTGAGTTTCATCCCAATCCATCATAAAGGGTCTAATATGTATTTCGGCAAAATCTCGTATGGCTGCAGATATCATTTCCTGCGTTTCGGTAATCTCGTAATTCATTGTTTTTAATATTCTGTAAACAGTGGATAGACTTCCAGATTGGTGCTGTATAAACTAACTGCCAACTATGCGCTTACACACTGTACTATTCAGCTTTCAAATATAAGCTAATTCTATCAAATTTATCGACTGGAAAGCTGTCAATTTTTTTTAGTTCATCCAAAGATTGAATTTCAGCCATTTCATCTCTGTAAGCAAATATTTTCTTCGTCAATTCATAATCGATATAGGGCAGATGCAGTACTTGCTTAAAACGTGCGGTATTTACATTAATTTGTTGAATTTTTGGCTTTTTAATCACCGTAAAGCGTTGCATTACCCTATCAGCAACTTCCTTGTCTAAGTACCAAACCTCATAGAGTTGATCATCGTAAGAATAACCTTGTAACACACCTCTGT
Source organism: Flavobacteriaceae bacterium (assembly GCA_029942185.1). GTDB lineage: Bacteria > Bacteroidota > Bacteroidia > Flavobacteriales > Flavobacteriaceae > DQTL01. Next base: position 3,625 of record JAOZTK010000006.1, on the reverse strand, counting down.
ACTTAATAATACGATCTGCCAGCCTAACACCAATTCCCCTTACCTCTTGTAACTGCGCTGCTGTAGCAATATTCAGGTCTGTTTTTGGTCCGGTAAATATGGATTTTTTATTGGCATAAGCTTTATCCCTGCTTGAATTAACATAGCTTGACCTTTTATTATAATTAGGCTTTTGGTGTTTTCTTGTAACCCAATCCGGAAATTTAAAGTAAGGACTTATTACAGCCAATAGACTATCATTTACTCCTGTGATTTGTTGAAATTCTTTTGTTGAATTAATGTATTTTCCAGCTTTTCGATGTGCCAATAACTTATCAATTTCCTCCGTATTCATCCCCAACTTATGCCCCTTATAATCGGTTATAAAACTTGGATTGAATGGATATATCTTTGGCTTTCTCTTTTCAATTTCAATTTGTTTCAAAGAATCAATTTCTTTTTGAAAACTGAGATAGTCAACCGATTCAAGACTAATTTCTTGCTTTGGTGAAAAATCAACAAAAAAATATAACAATTGTAGGACTACTATCAATGTTAATAAAAACACAACTCCTTTGCGTTCTATAGTATTAAAAAAATTCATTTATTAAATAGCAATTATTTATCTATAGCACTTAGATTCCGTAAAGATAGCAGAATTTTTAGAATTGAATTAAATTATACTACTCTTTTATAACTTTATGCCATGTTGCATTTCCGTTAAAATCTACAGTAGATAAAAAATACATACCCGGAGAAAGAGACCTTAAATCTATATCGAATTCTTTAGTTACTTTCTCTTTTGCAAAGACAATAACGCCACAGGAATCATAAAGATAAATGTCGAAAGAACCCATTTTATCAAAAAGCACCTTAATATTTTCCTTTGCTGGGTTGGGATATACTGAGGTATGTGCGTCCATTACTTCTGAAATACTAGCTGCAACATTAATTGAAAAATCAGTAACTACAGGAAAATGATCGGAAGCATTACTCGTCTCGTATTGTCCAAGACCATAGGTTTGCAATCGATCTGCAGGCATCACTTCAGTTTGAAGCGTAAAGGCTTTTTCAGTTTCCATAACAGCATCGGAATAGATCATAAAATCCAACCTTCCCGGTGGATAAGAACTCGAATCATGTCGCCATGTATAGGCCATTCTTTTATCTGTTTGGCGACATATTTGATCTATCAAATCTGTATTATCCCAATCGTATTGAGCACCTTGACCGTATGTTGCCGTATTTTGAATAGCTCCCGTTAGCAATGTGGTCAATTGTTGGACAAATCCCACCAAATTCAAATCTCCGGCATAGACAAATGGCGTATCTTGGGGCAAATCAATTTCACCTCCTTGCGATTGCGCATCCAACATAAACGCTACATAATGATCAACTTGTTCTTGTCTTTCATAATTTGCGCTACAACATCTAAGATGTGCATTCGTAAATAATAAATCGGTGTTATAATTTTCAGGTAAATCAATAAATACCGGTAGTTGTCGATATAAAGACTGCCAATGTTGTAGAATGGGCCAACGGGAAAGTGTAATTAAGTCTCCTCCATAATCGTTGACAACATACCATCCGTCAGAATTTCCTAGGGGAATCCAGTTATCCAATAATATTTTTATATCATCCGGATTTGTATCATTACATTCTGAAAATCCGATAATATCAGGATTTAACAGCTTAATAATAGTTTCAAAATTGGCGACTCTAGAGGGGTCTATCAAGCCATTATACAAAGTGTTGTATGCTACAATTCTGATAAAATTTTCATTTTGTTTCTCCAAATCTGTCGGGACAAGAGGCGTAACCGGTGTTTCATCAAATGTATAATAAAAAATTTCTCCGGTGTTAGGCATACTATCTCCACTATCCAAATCCTTAAACAAAATTCTGATTGTCGATGATGGGAAGAGTGGATTGATTCCATCGGGTAACAGATCACGACCTATTGCTATTTCAAATTGGTTAGATGTGACAGTTGGAGCCGGTCGCATTTGTATGTCTGAAAAACTTACCTGTGAGTAGGGTGACACGTTATAATGGGCAAGACGTTCCCTAAACACGACACCTAGCTCAGAGCCATACCCAGTCTGCGCATTATAGCCGGTACTCGGATTGTCATCGGTATCTATAAACAACATTAAATGTTGTGAAACTAAATCGGATGTTAAATTAATCTCCGTATCTATTATGATTCTAATAAACAGGAATTCATCATCATTACTAACCTGCATCTCTAGCAGATCAATACCCGTTATTGATTCGGGAACATCCGTAAAAGTTGCCAAATTTGGGGGCCAATCCGTATAAACACCATCTATAGAAATCGGAGCTGACTGCGCCGATGAAAATACAGGTATAAATAAAGCGACAATTGCTAGTATATAAGATCCAAATCGCATAAAATTACTTTAGTTTTAAGAGTCTTAAGTGGTTTGCTAAATTAAGTTATTTTTCTCAATAAACTACTGTGAGGTAGAACCATCGGAGTATTAAAATGAGTTTCCTGTATTAAATGTATAACTTTGTAAACTAAATATTTTAAATTGGAAGTATTTTATCTTATACTTATTGGCTTTATTGCAGGTATCATCAATACATTAGCAGGTGGTGGATCACTTTTAACGCTACCTTTATTGATTTTTTTAGGACTCCCTCCAAATGTTGCAAATGGCACTAATAGAGTAGCTATATTTATTCAAAATATTTTTGGAAGTGCAGGCTACAAAAGTAAAGGTTACAATACCTTTCCATTTAGCATTTATTTTGGTATTTCCGCATTGCTTGGTGCCATAATTGGGGCAAAATTAGCGATTGATATTAAAGGAGATCTTTTCAATAAAATACTAGCAATTGTAATGCTTTTTGTCGTTATTTTTATTATTAAAAGGCCTAAAGATGTTGGTTTAATTCCAGAAAAGCTCGATAAAAAAAATCTTTGGTTAAGTAATATTGTATTCTTTTTTATTGGAATTTACGGAGGATTTATTCAAGCAGGAACAGGGTTTCTTATTTTATTAGCACTCAATAGTATTCATAAATTTAGTTTATTAAAAAGCAACGCTACAAAAACTGTTGTTGTTTTAATTTATACGCTGAGTGCTTTAATCACTTTTGCTTATTATGGGAAAGTGAATTGGCAATACGGCTTGTATCTCGCTTTAGGTGGCGCTACCGGGGCTTGGTTTGCCAGCCGTTGGTCTGTAAAAAAGGGAGATAAGGTTATACGGATATTTTTGATTGTTGTAGTTCTTTTAATGGCAATAAAACTTTGGTTTTTTTAAAATTTATACGTTGAATTTCTAAAAAAGCTAACATACAAATCCCTTTGATTTTTACAGTTTATTTGCCATCCTTTGCTTACTTATTTGATAAAATCCATTAAAACGAGGTAATATCTCTTTATTGTGTCTAAGCTAAAAAATAAGACTATTAACCTGAGTTCGCCCCAAGAATTTTTAATTCCTTTAACTAAACTTACAAAGTGACTAAAACTGTGTCTAAATAATATTTCTACACACTATTTTACGTGAAGTATTTATATGAGGTATGTATAAGGCATCTATAAGGCATCTATAGGGCATCTACCAAAGATGCCTAGAGCATGAAGTGTTCTAAAAATAATAATCTATGT
>JAOZTK010000005.1:2646-35425 GCA_029942185.1 Flavobacteriaceae bacterium | reverse complement strand
CACCCGTGTACAGTAGCATTATGAGCAATGGAAACATTGTCACCAATATTTGTAGACGATTTTTTATAAGTTCCGTGAATTACAACGCCATCTTGAATGTTTACATTGTTGCCAATTTTTATATAGTTTACATCACCTCGAACAACTGCACTGAACCATATACTACAATAATCACCCAATACCACATCACCAATTACAACAGCGTTTTCTGCAAAAAAGCACTGCTCCCCAAATCTAGGTGTTTTTCCGTTTAGTTCTTTTAGTATCATCTGATTGTACGAGCTTGCCGGCTAAAGTTTAAGAATTGTTTTATTGGACCTAGAATTTAAAACCAGCTCCTAAACGTACCAAATGGTGTTTGTCCGAAGTTAAACTCTCTCCATCGTTTTGTTTGAGTGTGGCTTTAATAAAGCTGTAAGAAGCAAGAAAATAGATTTGTTCAAAAATGTCATACGACAATCCGGCTCCTGCATTAAAACCTATATGACTACGACCCGCAGTGGTATTTTTGTATTTATAGGTTGTGAATCCGGCTGAAGTATAAAGTTGCAGCTCAGGAATGGTAACAAAAAGCATTTTACTGAACACATTGAGATTGTTGATTAAAAAATTGCGTTTTGTGGGCTCCGTGAACTCACTTAAATTTTCCACAGTTTGTAAAAGGTCAAATTTATATTCAACTCCAAAATTAAATGGGATATTATCTGTAAATTGATATTGTAAAACACCTCCTAAAACTCCGGAAGTATCCGAGTACGTATTGTTTTTATCGCTAAATATTAACGGATAATGGACTTCAAAAGAAAGACCGGAATCTTGTGCAATATTTTGAAAAGAAAAGCTAAAGATTACCACGAGTAAGAGCATATATTTAAACATAAGTCATGTGTTTTTGTTATCGTTTTTACCGGACACAGGCATATTGTAACTAAATGTAATTAGAAACAATAAATGTAACGAATATATTTTAATTAAAAACAAAAGTGTGTATAAAATCAAATATGATGCTTTATCTCAGGCAAATAAGCTTGGACGCTTGTTTGTTTAATTTACGGAACGATTGTTGTAGATTTGTAGAAACAATACTAAAAATACAAAAATGCAAAAAGTTGTTTTATTAATCATTTTATTATCTACAATAATGAATGCACAACAACCCTATGACACTTACAATAAACTTTGGGAAGAAGTTACGCAATTAGAATCAGATGATTTACCAAAATCGGCACTTAAAAAAGTTGCTGTAATTTTTAAGAAAGCCAAACAAGTTAACAACGCAACTCAAATTGTAAAATGTTTGATGTACCAATCCAAATATGCGTTGACGCTGAAAGAAGATGCCTTACTCGACATTGTTCACGATTTTGAAAAAGAAATTCAACAAGCTGATTTTCCTACAAGGAACATTTTAGAAAGTGTTCTAGCGGGTTTGTATTGGCAGTATTTTCAACAGAATAGATGGAAATTTTACAATCGAACCAACACGGAGGAGAAAGTAGATATAAACGATTTTAGGACTTGGGATTTACACACTATTTTTAAAGAAATACACCTACATTATCAAAATTCCCTACACAATGCCTTATTAGCACAAAATAGATCTTTAAAAGATTTTAATGCTATTTTACTGAGTCAAGATGGCTCACAAATATATAGGCCAAGTCTCTATGATTTTTTAGCGCATAATGCCTTGAAGTTTTACAGAACAGGTGAAAGTAATTTAGCACAGCCTAGTTATAAATTCGAAATAGAAAATCCCTCTTTGTTAGGAGATAACAATACATTTTTACAAGCTGATTTATCTTCAAAGGACAGCTTATCTCAAAAACTACATGCTTTAAAGCTCTATAAAAATTTAAGCCTTTTTCATCATCGTAATAAAAATACAAAAGCACTTATTGACTTAACATTAAATCGATTAGAATTTGTAAAGTCCAATGCGCGTTTTGACGATGTTGATGCCGTTTATTTACAAACGCTTTTAGCTTTGAAACAGGAATATAAAAACGATGAGATTGTAACAGAAATCGATTATCGAATTGCTTTGGAATACCAAAGATTGTCACAGGATTACGAGGCTGGTCAAAATAAGAAGCACCAGTTTATGTTGCGAGATGCATTGGGGATTTGTAAGGATGCAATTGAAAAATATCCAAACTCAAATGGAGCCAAAAAATGTGAAAACCTTAAGACTAATATCTTTCGCCCCGTTCTCAGCATTACGAATGAAAATTATATTGAACCCGATAAAGCGAGTAGACTATTGGTCTTCTATAAAAATATCGATAAGTTGTATTTTAAAATTCAAAAAGTCGCTCCCAATGTAGAAGATCTTATTCTTAAGAAATACAATCAAGGAAAGAAATTAGACTATATCAACAGCTTTAGCACTCTTGTGAGTTTTGAGGCTAATTTGAGAGATGAAAAGGATTACCAGCAACATACAACAGAGGTGGTTTTGCCTAAATTACCACAAGGTCATTATTTGATCTTAGCCTCTGAAAATGCAGATTTTAAGGATGATGCTTCGTATGCATTTTCGTTTATTCAAGCTACCAATATAGCACTTGTCGAGAGCAATCAAAACAAATCCTATAGATATCAAGTAGTAAATAGAGCTACCGGAAAGCCTTTAGAAGCTGCAACCGTACACCTTAGAAACAAGAATGCTCGCCATTCAAACAAACCAATAGATAAGACATTTACGACAGATAAAAATGGTTTTATTCGTTTTACACCCAAAAACCATCACAATAGCATAGAGATTAGTGTAGAACAAAATCATGATAAAGGTTTATTCAGATATTTTAGATTGTTCGACCGGAATCAAAGAGAAAGAGATCGTGAATTTCAAAGTAAAAGGATTTTCTTGTTTACAGACAGAAGTATTTATAGACCTTCACAAACTGTGTATTTTAAAGGGATAGCTGTTTCTCAATTTGAAAATAAATCGCAAGTAATTGTCAATAAAAAAGTTGAACTTATTTTAAGAGATGTCAATTATCAAGACATTCAAAAACTAACACTTATTACAAATGAATTCGGATCCTTTAGTGGTGAATTTATTTTGCCTGCTAATGGTCTGACAGGTCAATATGAAATATCGATTGAAGCGGTAAAAGATTTTAAAGACAAACTATCGTTTCGTCGTAATGATGGTCTCTATGGAAGTGTTGCTTTTTCAGTAGAAGAATACAAACGTCCAAAATTTTCTGTTTCTTTCGACAAAATAAAAGAAACATTCAAGCTCAACAATCAAGTTACTATAAAAGGTGTAGCTACTGCTTATGCAGGTGTGACCTTGTCAAATGCAAAAGCTGTCTACCGTGTTAAAAGACAAGTGCAATACCCAAAATGGTGGTATTGGTTCAGACCTTCTTGGCATCAGTCAGAGGCTCAGGAAATAACACATGGAGAAGTGATGACAAATGAAAAAGGTGAGTTTGAAATACATTTTTTAGCACAACCCGACAAGGGTATTGCTGCGGAAGACTTACCTATTTTTAATTATGAAATCAGCGTTGATGTCACCGATATTAACGGTGAGACAAGGAGTGCTTCAAAAGTGATAAATGTGGGTTATCATACCTTGACCGCAAATATCACAATCGACAAGAACATTGACAAAGTAAGTAAAAAGAACAAATTGACAATCGATACAAAAAATCTGAATGGTGAATTTATCCCGACAAAAGGAGTTTTAAAAATCTATAAAGTAGTGCCTCCGAATAAAGTTTATCGTAAACCTCCGTGGAACACACCCGATTATCAGAATATTCCGAAAGCTGAATTTGAAACACAATTTCCACACGATTTATATAAAACACCCGAGCAGTTTTCAACAGATACTGCTGAACCTATTTTTAAAACCAAATTTAATACTGAAAAAGATAAGGAAATTCAACTAAAAAACATAAAAAGATGGGAATCCGGAAAATATATTGCAGTAGTAGCTATTAAAGATAAGTTTGGAAAAAATGTAACCGAAAAAGTCAAATTTGAGGTTTACGGTGCTGCTGATAAGAAAGTGGCAGACAAACAACTCTTTACTGTCAAATTAGATAAAGCTGAATACCAACCCAATGACAAAATTAAGATGCGTGTAGGATCGGCCTCTAAAGATATAACAGTAATAATAGATATAGAAAAGAATCACAAAGTAATAAGAACCGAGCTATTACACTTAAATGACGAGATAAAAACAATTGTTATTCCTGTCAATAAGGAGGATATAGGCGGGTTCGCCGTTAACTATCACTTTGTCAACTACAACTCTTTCCAAAGTGGAAGTATGCTGATTCGCGTACCCTACCCAAAATCAGAGTTGGAAATTGAAACCCTGACTTTTAGAGATAAATTACAACCCGGGAAAGAAGAAACATGGAGTTTTAAAGTAAAAGGGCCAAAAGGCGATAAAGTAGTAGCAGAAATGCTAACGAGTATGTATGATGCTAGTTTGGATCAGTTTAGAGTTCATACCTGGTCTTTTCAACCTGTTTATCACAAATATTATTCTACGGCTAATGCGAGCAATGCTCATAATAGTTTTGCGAATGCCAACTTTAGGGTTTATCAAAAGCCTTTAAAATATACTGCTCTAAAGCATCAGAATTACGATGCTTTAAACTGGTTTGGTTTATCATTAGGAAGGTTTTATGTCGATACTCCGATTATGATGGAAGTTAGTGATGAGCGTGTCAATAAATTAAGGGGAGGAAAAATAAGATCTAAGAAAGCGTTATCGTACGCTCCAATGGATGGAAGCGGAGATAAAGCAATAAATGAAAATATAATACTTGAAGAAGAAAATGTAATAAAAGTAGAGAAAACAACGGAAGGAAGTATTGATTTCTCCAGTGTAAAAATCCGCACAAACTTTAAGGAAACCGCTTTTTTCTTTCCACATTTAACCACAGATAAAAACGGTAATGTGAGTTTTGAATTTACAACGCCTGAGAGTTTGACAAAATGGAAATTACAACTTTTGGCACACACCAAAGATTTAGATGCCATAGTGGAATCTATGGAGACTGTAACACAAAAAGAATTGATGGTTTTGCCGAATCCACCGCGTTTTTTACGTGAGGGAGATCGAATAATTATCAGTTCAAAGATTTCAAACCTTACGGGAAAAATACTGGAAGGTATGGCTGAATTGCAATTGTTCGATGCAATAACCAATGAACCTATTGATTTAGATTTAGGAAATACAAACCAAACACAGGGCTTTTCAATCAACGCTAGAGGGAATTCTAATGTTTCCTGGAGTTTAAATATACCCGATCATCTGCAAGCTGTTCAATATAAAATAGTGGCCAAATCCGGAGATTATTCGGATGGGGAACAAAATGTATTAGCTGTTTTATCCAATAGAATGTTAGTGACAGAGACTTTACCAATGTGGGTGCGGTCGCATCAAGAAAAGACCTTTAGTCTAGATAAATTAAAGAATAGTACATCAAAAACACTTAAAAACCACAAGCTTACATTAGAAGTTACTTCAAACCCTATATGGCATGCTGTACAAGCGTTACCGTATTTAATGGAGTATCCACACGATTGTTCGGAGCAAACATTTGCCAGATACTACGCCAATACTTTAGCGAGTTATATTGCGAATTCCAATCCACGTATGCAACAGGTATTTAATCAGTGGAAAAATTCGGATGCACTTATCAGTAATTTAGAGAAAAACCAAGAATTAAAATCCTTGATTATTAACGAAACTCCTTGGTTACGCGATGCACAAAGTGAAACTGAACAAAAGAAACGCATTGCTTTATTATTTGATTTACACAAAATGAAATCAGAACAAAAGCGGACTTTGCGCAAATTAAAGCAATTGCAAATGTCAAATGGGGGCTTTCCTTGGTTTAAAGGAAATCGCTATGCAAATAGATATATTACTCAACATATTGTTTCCGGTTTTGGGCATTTAAATAAATTGGGAGTTGTTGACCCGAAAGTCAATAGTCAGGAAGTAAATGACATGCTCGAAGAAGCGTTAAAATATTTGGATAATGAAATTAAAAAAGACTATGAAAAATTACTAGAACGTGCCCTGATTATCAAGGAAAAAGAAAACGACAAAAACATAGGTCAAAAGATCTATGAGGAGTTTTTGGCAAAGAATAATACGTCGCACTTCCAAGTTCAATATTTGTATATGCGAAGCTTTTTTAAAAACAAAAAAATACAGAGCAGTGTGCAATCGGCCGTGACTTATTACACCGAACAAACGTATAAATACTGGAAAGATTTTAATTTATATTCGAAAGGCTTTATCAGTTTGATAGCGCATAGAAATAATAAAAATACAATTGCAGAAAAGATATTGGCATCTTTAAAAGAAAACAGTATCACCGGTGAAGAATTAGGAATGTATTGGAAGGAGAATACCAGTAGTTGGTATTGGTATCAAGCTCCGATAGAGACACAAGCTTTGTTGATTGAGGTATTTGCTGAGGTTTCAAAAGACGCTGTCACGCGACAGAAAGACATTGACAACATGAAGATGTGGCTGTTAAAAAACAAGCAAACCAATCGTTGGAAAACGACTAAAGCGACTACAGAAGCTGTTTATGCTTTACTGCTACAAGGAACGAATTGGTTAGAAAATACGGATTTTGTTACGATTAAAATAGCCGACCAAACAATCAAACCTTTAGAGTTAGCGTCCAGCAAAGTGGAAGCAGGAACAGGATATTTTAAAACTTCATGGAATGGATCAGAAATAAATAAAGACATGGCTGATGTCACTATTTCCAAAGAAAGTGAAGGTATCGCTTGGGGTGCTCTTTATTGGCAATATTTTGAAGATTTAGATAAGATATCAGTTGCTAAAACACCTTTGCAAATCACTAAAAAACTTTTCTTAAAATCAAATACAGACAGTGGGGAGCAATTGACAGAAGTAACTGCTGAAACCAGTTTAAAATTGGGCGATTTAATACGTGTTCGCATAGAGCTAAAGGTGGATAGAGCCATGGAGTTTATACATATGAAAGATATGCGTGCCAGTGGTTTTGAACCGGTCAATGTACTGTCACAATACAAATGGCAGGATGGTCTAGGATATTATGAAAGCACAAAAGATGCGAGTACGAATTTCTTTATCGACTTTTTACCAAAAGGAGTCTATGTTTTTGAATACGACTTACGTGCAAATAACGCCGGTAATTTTAGCAATGGGATTACAACTATTCAATCTATGTATGCGCCGGAATTTAGTAGCCATAGTGAAGGAGTACGTGTACAAATTAAGAATTAGAAATGTAGAATTAAGAATTATGTTTGAAAATGAAGACGATCATTACAAGTCAAGAGATGAAATTAAGAAAATGCCCGTTTATAAAAAAGCATGGGAGATAAGGCTATTAGCTGATAAGATTACCGAAGTTGCCGGAAATACCGATATACAAGTAAGCGAAATAGAGCAATCTATGTTTGAGGATACTATTTCCTATTTACGTCAGAATGCAATGATAATTCCTGTAAAAATCGCAAGTGCGGAGGCAGTAGAACTTTATGATTTAAAAATGGAAAATGCGGCAATCATTCGTAAAGCAGCTCGCGAATTAATGACAGATTCTACCGAGATGAAGATGTATGGATTTAAAGATCATGACTATATTCAATTATTACGTGATGAAGTCGAAGCTTTTCGTGTACTTTTTGCCGAATGGATAAAAACTTTTGATGAATGGAATTATATTATTGATCGTTGGGGTTTGTTTAATCCGCCGGGAGTAAACTATGATGATCATGATCCGGACGATGATATCCCATTTAATCCGGATGATTTTTTTGAATGAATTTTAAAATTTGGTTTTCCAACCAGTAGTTTTTATTTTTGTTAAAACTAGAAAAAAAGCCTACATGTCCACCGTATTTTGGAGTGAGTAAATAAAAACTATCATTTTTTTCTGCTTCGGCGAAGGGATAACAACTTTCACTTAAAAACGGATCATCCAGAGCTGAAATTAATAAACTAGGCGTTTTAATATCTTTAATAAATTGTTTACAGCTCGATTGCGTGTAATAATCGATTGCGTTTTTAAAACCATTTAATGGAGCCGTAAAATATTCATCAAAGGCCATTAGGTTTTTTGCGTTTACAACTTTTTTTAAATTAATAGTGGCGCTTGGTCTTTTTTTATATCGATGTTTTGCTTTTTCTTTAAGTGTTTTTAAAAACCCGAATTGGTATAAAGAATTAGAAAACTGATTCAATTCTTTTATTCCTCCTTCTAAATCACAAGGGGTGGAAATGCCAACGGCAGATTTAATTATTTTAGGAAGATTATTAGGGGTTTCACCCATAAATTTTAAGGTGATATTTCCACCCAGACTATATCCTACAATATGCATTTCAGTGTAAATATGCTTTTGCTCGATATATTGTATTACTTCCAATAAATCTGAAGTTTTACCACTGTGATAAGATTTAAGTAATAGATTAGGGACACCACTGCATCCTCTTAAATTCATTGCAATTACATCAAAATCATTGTGGTTAGCTACTCGAGTCAAAGATCGAATATAACTAGAATTGGAGCTTCCTTCCAAGCCGTGAATAGCTACAATAGCTTTCTTTGAACCCACAGATGATATATCTAAATCGATAAAATCCTGATCCAGGGTTTTTATACGTTCGGTTTTAAAATCTATTTGAGTATTTGTCTTGAAATAGCGATATAGTGTATTAAAATGTTTGTTCTTAAAGAATAACTCAGGTTTATATTGGGAGTTTTTTATTAGCGGCATAGAAGGTAAAGGTATTGTTTTTTTCCGACAAAAGGATTCAGGTTAAAAAAGTCAAAGCATAGTTTTACCTCAGGATAAGAGTAAAAGAAATTAAGATTGAATGTATTCAATGGCATGAATAGCCGCAATTGCACCATCATTTACAGCCGTTGCAATTTGTCTAATACGTTTCTCTCGAACATCTCCTGCGGCAAATACTCCTTTAACATTGGTTGCCATTTTAGAATCAGTAGGAATTTCTCCATATGGATTTATATCAATGTGATTTGTAAATTTTTCTGAATTGGGTTTGTAACCAATCAAGATAAAAACACCATCAATAGCCATTTTTTGAGAAGTATTATCGTTCAAGTTTCGAATAGTAACTTTTTGTACTTTTTCATTTCCCTCGAAGGCCTCTATTTTTGAATTGAGGATAAAACTAATTTTAGGATTGTTTTTTGCTGCTTCAATAGCATGGGCAAAACCTTGAAAGTGATCAAATTGATGTACAATTCTAAGGCTTCGCACATAGGTTGTCAGAGCAACCGCTTCCTCAAGTGCAGAATTTCCACCTCCTACAACAATGATATCTTTATCTGTATAGAAATCCCCATCACAAGTAGCGCAGTAAGAGATTCCACGTCCTTTGAAAGTATCTTCACCTTCTACGGCTAATTCTCGTGAACGCCCACCGGTTGCGATGATAATTGCTTTAGCAGTATATTGTTCTCCATTGGAAATGATTACTTTTTTTATTTCACCGGATAAATCTAAATCACTTATTTGAATATTCTGTTTAATATCACAACCAAAAGATATTGCTTGTTTTTTCATGGTGCTTGCCAATTGATAACCGGAGATATTTTCTACACCCGGATAATTGGCAATTTCGTGGGTCAGCACTATTTGTCCACCTACCATGCCTTCATTGAGAATCAATGTTTTGATTTTGGCTCTTGATAGATAGATTCCCGCTGTTAAACCTGCTGCTCCACCACCTAATACAATCACATCATACTTGTTACTTTCCATTTTTATACAAATTAAAAAAAGCTCCAAAACAAAAAATGGAGCTTTTGTGATTTAAGTAATTTTCTACTAAAAAACTTCATTTAAAATTGCTTGAACTTGTTCTTTAGATTGAATGCTTGAAGTAGCTTTTACTACTTTTCCGTTTTTATAGTACATTGTAAAGGGTAGTCCCATGAATCCGGCGCATTCCGGTGCGTTTCTAATTACGTGTGCATCGGGGATATCGAAAAGCATATCCACAAATTTGATATTTTTAGATTCTTCGGTAAGTTCTTCCATCGCATCGTAAACAGGCACACACATAGGTCCCATGCGTCCACAACAAATCATAACATTCTCGTTATTTTCTATAATTTCTTGATATTGAGAAGTTGTTATTACATGCTCTAGGTTAGTCATTAAATTCATTGTTATTTTTTTTTAAATTTCAGCAAAAGTACACAAAGCACCTTTTACTATATGAAGTAAATGTTACATAAATTAATCAATATATTAGACGTGGATTAACGGTGTGTTATTGTGTTCTAAAACAAGCCGTCTGGTGTAATCCCCAACCATTTAAAATAGGTCATAGCCATAAGAATAGAAGTGAACCAAGCGATTATTTGCATGGTAATTCCAAATTTAAAGCCATCACTCATACTATACTGATCCGTAGAGTAAAGTAGTAGTGCCGGTTTGCTGTTAAAAGGTAGCGTATACACGTGCTCAATAAGAAGTGCGACAGGAAATGCTAAACTCATGATGGGATAATCAAAACGAAGGGCAACCCCAATAGCAATTGGGATAAAAATCATCGCTCGCATGGTTTTAGACTGCATAAATAAAGCGCTAAATACCATGGAAAAAGTAAGTACTGCATACAACATCCAAAAAGGTGTGTTATCGCCAAATCCCATAGCATCGAAAGCGGCATTTACAGAAATAGAAGGTAAATCCGTAACTTTAAATCCGGCTCCTAAAGTATAAGCACCTGCGGAGAACAAAAGTAAATGCCAAGGGATGTCCACATCGTTCCATTTTACGATTCCAACCTTGGGAAGTAAGGCGACAATTGCACCTACAAAGGCAACTGCTGTTGGGCTGACACCATGCCATTTATCCGTAACCCATAAAAGTAAGATGCTTACAAAAATTATGATGGATTTTATCTCGTTAAAAGACATTTTTCCTAAAGCTGCTAAATCTTTTTTAAGACTATCCATTCCACCGGGAATACTCGGCTTTCTATCCTCTTTTTTGATAGGGAATATTATTTTAATTCCGATAATCCAGGCAATAAGCATTAAACCCATAGCTACAGGAAAAGATGCAATCATCCATTGTGAAAAAAAGATATCGCTACCCAGCGCACCGGCAATTAAGGAAGCTGCTAATAAGTTGGCTCCGGATCCAGTTAAAAAAGAACTGGCTCCCATATTATTCTGAAACAGGTTTTGTAAGAGTACATTCCGTCCTACGTTGTTTTTTTTACCATTTGAGGCTCCATATATGGCTGCAACGACCATAAAAACAGGCAATAAGATTGCTGCTTTGGCTGTGGTAGCTGATATAAAGAGCGATAATACTAGGTTGATTACTAAGAAACTCAAAATAACAGATGAAGCACTTTTCCCGAATTTAATGATAAACCAAAGGGCAAACCTTTTGGCAACTCCAGTAGCAACTAACATACTCGCCAAGACAAACGACATGATGTTTAACCACATTACTTTATGTCCTAATTGCGCATAAGCTACCTCCTCAGGAAGTACACTTGTGAGTACTAATGCTATGATTAAAATTAGGGATGTTAAGTAGTTAGGAATAGCCTCTGTTATCCATAAGATTAAGGAGGAGACAAAAATAGCCAACATGGCTTTGTTGGAAAAAATAAAGTCACGCAAACCTATGTTTTCAAAATTCATTTTGGCATTAGCACTTAAAGAAGAAGTGTCCATATTTTCCAAAAAAGGAATCTTAAAAACAAATAAAATTAACACAAAAAAAATAACTGCTAAAGGAGCTCCAATTAGCATTAAAAACTTTTCAAATTTAGATTTATCCCGCTTAGGGAGTTTCTCCATTCGATAGTTTTTCATGTCTAATACATCAAAACCGTTTTGTATAATTGCACTCATCTGAATTGTTTTTAATAGGTTATTTTTTAACTGCTAAAGCGCAAATCTCCCTTTGAGCAGAAAGCGGCACTAAGTTAAATTTGTTTACTCTTATGTGTACTTTATGTCAAAAATTTATTCCCAATCTTTATATGGATTTTTCATCAGCATGGAGTTAAAGTAACGGACATCACCCGTAACTTCTTTCCCTAACCACACCGGTTTTTCAAAAGTAGTTTCTTCTGTTGGTAATTCGATTTCAGCAACTGTTAATCCGTCATTCTTACCGTAAAACTCATCTACTTCAAAAAACAATCCTTTTTTTGCGGGTACAATATAACGTGTTTTATCGATAACTCCGGGTTCGCAGATAGCCATTAAATCTTTAGCGTCTTCTACACTGATTTCTTTTTCGAATTCATATCTCGAAGCACCACTTTCATTACCGATACCTTTAACAGTTAAGAAGCCCTTATCTCCTTTGATACGAATTCTAACCGTTCTTTCGGGAACAGTTGAAAGAAAGCCTTGTACAATTTTTGTTTCTTTGGAAACGAATTTTTTATAATCTCCTTTGACAAGGAATTTCCGTTCTATTTCTTGATTTGCCATGTTGTTGTTTGTTTAATATTTTATAAAAACTAATTAGCTAATGGTTTATTAATCCACCCGATTACTCGCTTAATAGCTTGTAGATAGTTGATGTTTTCAGTTCCTGTTAATTGAATGTCGTTTAAGGTCTTTTTGATATCTTCTAGTTCCGTAGATTCTGAATTGATGGTACAAACTTTTGCACCATTGATCAATACTTCTGCTACTTCGCAAAGCGTATCGTTGACCATATATCCAAAACGATGTTTGTGTACTTTAACGCCTTGTAAATCTTTATGTCCTTCTATCATTGCAAGAAATTCCTCAATAGTATAGGTATCTTGTGTTAAAGCAGGCATTTCAACTTTAAAAGCTGGAAATACATCATTTTCTAAGACTTCTTTTGCTATTGGGAATTCACCTTTCATCAAAGGATTCCATTGTTCTAAACCATCTACCGTTTGTACAAAGGTTTTAATATCCATTTTTCCATCTCTAATTTTTGTATTATTGATGTCGTTGGTTTTGGATAAGATGTATATTTCATCTGAATTTCTCTCCCAAACTTTTTTGGGAATAGGAACAGATAATCTTGCCATTAATTTGGCGGCTTCTTCAAAATTTTGTCCGAATGTTCTGAATTCAAAACGGGGTTTTGATATTTCTCCGATTTTCATGTTTGTTGTTGACATTTTAGTTTTTATTTTAAGATAGTACACTTTGTTAAAGTGCTATGGGTTGTTAATTGGGTTTTTGAAATGTGTAAATTCTTTCTTGTGAATCGCTGACAATATATATCTTTTCATTTGAAATAGCAATTCCTTCCGGTTTTTGTACGTTGATGACAAATGATTCAATGAGTTCTCCTTCTAATGTGCATTTATTGATAGTTTGAGATTCATCGCTTACAATCCATAAAACAGTATCCGTAGAATCATAAAAAATACCGGAATAATCATTCGCAAAATTCAGATCATAGCTTGATATAATATTGAAACTTGTATTCAATTTGAATAATTTATCAGGATTTTTTTCATTTAAAAAATAAATATTATGAGTGTCAGCATTATAGGTAATTCCTTCAATTCCGGCGTTAGGTTCATCGTTCTCATAATCCATCTGATGTGTTACGTAGGCTCCGGTTAACATAGTTAATTCAATAATATTTTTTGTCCTTTCCTCTGCCAATAGGAGCTTCCCATTGGTGTAATTACAGACGCCTTCTAAATCATTGCCCGTAAAATCAAATATTTGTAAAACAACACCGGATGTAGCTAATTTATATACTTTATTGGTGTGATCACTAACCGTATATAAAATAGTCCCGGAGCTATTAATGGCGAGACCCGAAGGTTCAGGAACATCAATCGAAAAAGTAGTTAACAGTTCAAGCTGACTGGTAATTAGTGTTTCTTTTTTACAAGATACGAATAGTAGGACTACTATAAAAAGAATAGGAAAAAGCTTCTTCAAAATTAAAAAACAAGGGGAAGATTAATTCCCCTTGTATGAATATATTAATTATTGGATAATCATTTTATCCCAGTCTTCCAAAACGTCTTTATCAAAATCTTCACCTTGACCTCTTGTGAAATAATGCTTGTCACCATCTCCATCTTTTGCTCTCATATACCAGATAATGTCATCTCCTGATGTGAATTCAGCAGTAGGAATTGAGAAGGTATAGAAATCATTAGATGTAGGTAGACTACCGTCCCATTCTAAAGTAACTCTTTGGCTACCGTCATAGGTTGCAGGATCATAGTTTACTACATAATAGTATTTTACTTCACTAACATCACCGGTATCATAAGTGATATGTACACTAATATCTATATCACTGCCTCCAACGGGGTTAGAATTGGTAAATAAAGAGAAACCATTGATTACAACTGCTTCACCTGCCATATAAGTAGGCCATGTGTCTAAGATATCGTGATCAAAGTCAGCATCTTCCATTGGATAGTAAGTTTTGTTACCAGCTTCATTTTTAGCTCTTAAATAGTATTTAACGATACTCTCTTCAGGTTGTGCAGGGATAATACCTGTCCATTGTCCATCAGCAAGATCTAAAAGAACACTAATTTTATCATCAATAGTGAAACCCGGTAAAACATAATACAATTTCACTTCAGTTACCGCTACATTGTCATAAGCTTCAACAGTAAAGGTTACATCTCCAAGATTTCCTTCATCAGCACCTTGGTAGTTTACTGCTAAAAAGATTGCATTTCCATTTGTGACGTAATAACTGTTTGTTTCCTCAGGAGCAGTTTCCGGGAAGAAAGATGTCATTCCTGTATTGTCTGTAGCTTTAACATAATAGTGAACTTGAGTACCTAATGGAAAATTCGGAACTGAAATTTTATAATCATCATCAACTAGCACCATTTCTAATGATTGAACGCTGTCTTCTGTTATTAGAACTAAGTTTACAGCGCTTAAACCATCAGCATCAGAAACAGCGATTTCATAAATAGAATCAAATTCAGTCAAGTCATCAGCTGTGATAAGTGGTGCGTCATTGTTACTGCTGTTAGCAGTTCCTTTTGAACCTCCCATTACAAGCCAGTTGTCAGCCCCGTCGTTCTCTCTACCATACGTCAAACCGGTTTGACTTGACATATCAGGAGTTGTTATCTCATCAATTAATTCACCTGCTGCATTGTAAAGAGAGATTTTCTCTCCACCGGATGAAATTTTAAAGTTGGTAGAGACATTAGGAATATTTGAATCATCACAATCAAAGGTTACATAACCACCTGCAGCAATTGTAAGGGCATCTATTGTCCATTCTTGGCTGCTATCGGTTAATTTAAAACCTGCTAAATCCACATCTTCGTTTCCTCCGTTGTAAAGTTCTAACCAGTCCGGGGAACCGGTAGACATAATTTCATTTAATTTTACAGTAGAAGTTCCTACATCCGGGCCTTCTTCAGTATATAAGTCATCTGTTACACAGCCAACCGCACTAAACAAGGCGATTATAAAACCGAATACTAAATATTTATAATTTTTCATTTCTATATGTTTTTAAATTATTATTTTATTATTAAAAGTCTATTTCAATTCTCATTTGTAATTGACCATAGTCATCACCTGCTTCACCGGATGGCTCCACAACTTCTGCCCAGTCTTTGGTTAACTCACCATTGCTGTCATGCCCTACAAATAATTTGCTTTTTCCATTAGCATATCTGTCGTGGTTGATATAGGAATAGTTAAGCATCATTTTTACATTTGTATTAAAATAGTAGTTCAATCCAAGTGTATAAGCATCGGCAGATCCGCCATAGATACCTGCTTTTTCATCATTTAGATCTATGAAATCATATCTAAAAGCTATTTCTAACTCTCCTTTATCACTTTTATTGGATATTTGTGTAAATTCTCCTTCGTTTCTGTTGTAATTGTATTTACCACCTCTTAATAAGTAACCGGCTTGTACGTAAAGACCGTTTAAGTTTACATCGGAAAAACCTTCCATTCTTTTGACATCAGTGTTGAGGTATTCAGTTTGGAACATGATGTTTTTATAGGCACCTGCAAATTCTATATTCCAAATGGTATTGCTTTCGACATTTAAAATATCGTCGGTGTCTAAATATTTTTTTCTGTTAACAGATGAAATAGAACGTGTACTAAATCTATATGAATTAGGCACTTCTAAATGAGTTTTAGGGGTTCTGTAAGAGGCTCCGACACCTAAATGAATGAATTTTTCAGCATCGATAATTGGTCGGTATACGGCTCTACCTGTTAATGAATAACCTTCGTCCATCCCATTATCTTTATTAGCGTCTTGTCCTAATTCTACCTCTTCCATTTCTCCTTGTGCATTGAAATGAATACCTCCAATTAACAAGAATCTTTCTTTCATATAATTAGCTTGAAAACCCAAATGACGAGAAGGTGAAAACTTTGAGGCTAATGAACGTTCCATAAAAGTTACATACCTGGATGTAGTGGTTGTTTCCATAGAAAAACCTTCTTTAAATTGTCCCGCTTTTATATTGAAATATTTTGCATCATTAGTGTATTTAATGTACACATCTTTTAATTCAGTAACGGCTCCGGCAAAATCTAAATCTACTTCACCATACCAATTCTTGTGTAAGTTGGCTTTTACCGCAAAACGTGCACGTCTGATAGTTACACCATTCCCTATAGGATTATAGTTGTCTTTGTCAAAAAACACTCCACCGTCAAAATAGACTCGATTGTCGAACCAAAATTTGAATTTTTTATCTTTTGATTCAAAAGATAGAATACCGTTTCTAGCTTCGGGTTCCAGTTCTACAGTCTCAACTTTTTGACCGTATTGATTAAGTGTAACAGAAGTATCTGTTTCCTTGTCCTTCTGTGCAGATGATCCTATGCTAAATAACATCATTGCAGCTACTAATGTGTAAAATCTGATTTTCATTGTTTATTTAATTTAATTATATATTTATAGTGTATTAATAATATTAGAAAGGTTTTCTTTCTTTTTTAAATTCATTTTTTTTCGCAACCTATATCTGTTGACCTCTACACTTTTAAAAGAGATGCCCAAGATGGATGCTATTTCTTTAGAAGACAAAGATAATCTTAATAGTGCACATAGTCGTTTTTCTTTTTCTGTAAGATTTGGATACCTTTTTTCCAAATTTTTATAAAAACTTCTATTTAGCTCTTTGACATAATTGTACAGTGATTCTCGTTCTTTTTTTAAGTTTAATTGGTCGATAATTAAAAATTTAAGACTGTTTAAATCACTGTGTTTTATTTCGTCTTCAGGTTTTTCTTTGATCAAATCAATTTCCGTTTTTAATCGATTTAAGACTTCATTCTTTTGTATAATATCTAGTGCGATTCGTTTTTGCGCCTTCTTTTTGGTTTTAACAGCGGCTTCTAGTCTGGCATTTTGATTGTTGGTTATTTTTAGATCAAATTCCAAGCTGGCTTGTTGTTCATTGTACTTTAAAATTTGCTCGTTATAATCGTTTTGTTTGATGTGAATTCTGAGTTTTCTGTTAAGCCACAGCAGATAAAGAGCAAGGATAAATAATATAACAATACTGGCAATTAACGCAAATTGGTAAAGATCGATTGTCTCTTGCGGAATCTCAGGTGCACTAACACCTGTAATAATTTTGCTGTTATTTTCTACAGTAGTAGGAATGTTGACTTGTTCTTTAACTATAAAATCCGTTTGTTTTTGAGTTACGGTAAGATTAAAGACATTCGTCATAAAAAATAAAGAAAGAAATGACATTAATCCTGCAATAACCGGAGTGGAAACCCAACCTATAGCAATTTTACCAAGTATACCATAATCAAGATTTCTACCACCTTTTAGCAGTGCAATACCCATTATGGATCCGACAATTACTTGTGAGCTTGAAACGGGTACAAGAGGAATTGGTGGTAAGCCAATTTGAACAAATAGATTCGACAAGCTTTGAGATGAAAAAATAAATAGCACCAATGAATGAGAAAACACCACTATTAAAGCTGTTTCTGAAGATAATTTCATTATAGAATTGCCTACCGTCATCATTACCCGTTTTGAATAGGTTATGATTCCCAATGCGATGGCGATACCACCTAATAAAAATAGGATTTGAGTACCGTTTAAAGTAAACAATTTAAAGTCTAAAATTACATTTGGGGCAGATGGAACAAAAACTCCTACGACATTGGCAATATTATTTGCCCCCAAACTATACGCGCCAAAAGCGCCTACTACAATCAGCGCATATTTTGTGTATGCATCCTGTAATAATATATGAATTTTACCTTTTCGTAGAAAAAAACCTAATAATAAATACAGTAGTACAGCAAATATGCCCCCAAGGATAGGCCCTGCAATCCATGTGGTAACAATTTTCACTAAGGAATTAATATCGGTTGGACTACCTGTAAAGAAGTTCCACCCAATAATGGAACCAACTACAGCCTGTGTTGTAGAAACAGGTAATTTGGATTTAGTCATCCAGAAAACGACAAGTCCGGCAGCAAGTGCAACAGTAAAAGCACCACCCAAGGCATCAATAGATCCCAATTTTCCTAAAGTGTGTGATCCACCTGCGCCTTGTAAGACTGCACCCAGAATTACAAATATGGAAGCGATTATGGCGGCTTGTTTAAAACGAATCATTTTAGACCCTACCGCTGAGCCAAATACATTGGCTGCATCATTGGCTCCTAGTGTCCATCCTAAAAAAAGTCCGCTTGTTAGAAAGAAAAAAAACATCAGTTGGTTTTACATTTTTATTTTTAAAACTAGAGAAGCGAGTAAAAGTGCAACAACCTTAGCTGCGTTGGCAATTTGTTCAATATGCAATGCAAAATAGCGCAGGTGAATTTTTTCGCTCAATTTCAAACTAGCACTCTCTTTAAAAAGAATTCTTTTTATATCGGTTGAGATAGTATGTGCTTCCCGGTGATAGAAAAGCACTTTTTGAGTTTTCTCTTTTACCAACTCAGGAGCAGTAAAAAATATTCTAGCTGCAGGTATCAAATTCTCTACTGATTTAACAGACGCAGCTGTAAGTTTTGAATACATCTTCTTAATATCTTCAGGGATGTCTGGGGATTCAACATCAAATTGACTCAATACCTCTTTGCTCATGTCAATGATGTCGTCTGCCTTTTCTAATAGATTTATGATATCACTAGAGTAATTGGGCATCAATGAGTACACATAGAAGTCATTTTCTATTTTCCTCTTTAGGGTGTCAGCTTCTTGTTCTAAAGTATTATTGGTTTTAAGGTTATCCTCAAAATCATTAATATTTCCTTTGAGATAATTATTGATTCCCTTTTTAAAGTTTAAAATACCAAACTCAATTTTATCAAAAAACTCGTCGATACTCAGGCCGACGGTTTTGGAAGTTTTTAATACATTGAACATAATTGTTTCCCTTTTTAATTAAAAAGCAAAAGTAAGATATTTAGTGTTCATATAAAAACAATTTACGTCATAGTGTTATTGGGCTAAAAGCAATAGTATTGTATATATATTATATAATCAGCTAAAGAACAGTGTAAAAAGAATAAAATGTATTGCAGTAAAACAAGTATGTAGACACACTGTATAGTTATAAGACAGAAATGTATGGGTAATATTTCTGTGGGATTTTGTGATCTATTTCGAATCAGTTAGAATTACAAGGAATATTGAAAATCAAGTATCATACGTGGTTTACAAACATATTTAGTAGTTTAGGACGATAGAAGAACGGCAAAAATAAGGGTTGCGTTTTGTCTTAAATAGAATTAAGGTCTTAGCTCATTTATAGAACAGCAATGAAAAATAAATTTGTAGTGTTATTATCACAATAAAATCACGACCTTTACAACTTGTGAGACGCAAGATTTTTTACAACTGAGCAATAATATATTTAAATTCACAATTATGAAACTTACCATAATAAAAAGCACAACGAAAGCGCATAACATTATCTTTTTAGCGGATAAAATAAGTGACCTAAAAGAGCAACTTTCAAAAGAAAACTTCCAATATTTTAGAAAGTGTTGGAAAGACGAAGACATGCAATACATAAAAAACATACAAGGTTATGTTTTTGTTGTAAAGACCGCCCAAAAGGATTTAGATACAATCCGAAAGACCGCATTTTCGATACATGATATAGTTAAAAATCATTATAAAGAAGTCTGTGTTTCAAGTCAAAACTTACAAAAAACATTGACATTTTTAGAAGGCTTTTTATTATCAGATTACCAGTTTTTAAAATACTTTAAAGATGCTGATAAACGAAAACATACACTAAATCAAATAAAGCTACACGGAGCTATTAGCCAAAAAGAATTAAACGAATTACAAAATCTAATTGATGCTGTTTATTGGGCTAGAGATCTAGTTAACGAACCTGTTTCCTTTATGGATGCAATACAACTTGCAAAAGAGATTAAAGCTAAGGGAAAGGCTTCTAACTACAAAGTTGAAGTCTTAGGAAAAAGAAAAATTGAGTCCTTAAAAATGGGTGGTTTATTAGCAGTAAATAAAGGTTCTGAAATACCACCTACTTTTTCAATAATTGAATACAAACCGAAAAATGCCAAAAACAAACAACCTGTAGTATTGGTTGGCAAAGGAGTTGTTTATGATACGGGAGGTTTGAGTTTAAAACCTACTGCACATTCAATGGATTTGATGAAAAGTGATATGGGAGGTGCGGCAACTATGGCTGCTACAATAGATGCTTTGGCTAAAAACAAAATTCCTGTATATGTCATAGGCCTGATTCCTGCTACAGATAACCGCCCAGGAAAAACAGCGTATGCTCCGGGCGATGTTATTACAATGTTTGATGGGACAACTATTGAGGTTTTAAATACCGATGCTGAAGGACGTATGATTTTGGCAGATGCTTTAACCTATGCTAATAAGTATGAACCGGAATTAGTGATAGATGCAGCAACTTTAACAGGAGCAGCTGTAAGAGCCTTAGGAACAAAAACTTCTATAAGCATGGGAAATGCTAAAGATGTTTATTTTAGAAAACTCTATAAATCAGGACAAAAAACAAATGATAAAGTTTTTCGTTTCCCATTTTGGGATGAGTGGAAAAGTGAATTAAAATCGGATATTGCTGATATGAAAAATCTAGGAGGTCCCAATGCCGGAATGATTACCGCCGGAAAATTTTTAGAACACTTTGTGAAATATCCTTACATACACATTGATATAGCGGGTCCTGCATTTTTAGAAACAGCAGATTCTTATCATGGAAAAGGAGGTACAGGAGCAGGAGTTCGCCTATTATATCAGTTTCTGAAAGAATTATAGCGCTAAATTAATTTTTCAAGTGAAAACTCAAAATAAAAAGGAGCTCCATTTCTATCGATAGTCATTTTTATAATTTCTCCTTTTTCACCATAAAATAGATTTATAATTTCTCTCAGTTTGTACGTATAAGCAGCTCTGCCATTTACCGTTTTAATGATGTCGCCAACTTTTACTCCAGCGCTATATGCGGGAGAGTCCGGACGAATATAGTATGCATAAAAAAGAGGTTTTAATTCGTATTGGTAGGCAATTTCAAATAAATTTTTCAACCTTCCATCAGCATGAACCGAGACTTTAATTTTGTTAGTTTGCTTGTTTGTCACCTGTAAAACTTTTGCATCTTTGTGGTATGCCAATCCTAATCCCGCACGATTATATCGGAAATCTTTTTTAAAACTTTTTGCTTTTTTTAAGTATAAGGTTTTATTAGGATAGTCTAAAATAACATAAAATCTTTCTAACAAACGCGATCCAATACTTCCATCTCGATTTTTCAGAAACCTCGCTTGAATTGTCGATGCGGAGTCAAGAAAAGCAGTAGTCATATTATTAAAGGTATATCCCCCTAACTTAAAGGATTTTATTCTACTTCTTTTGCCCTCTATACTGCCACTTAAGCCTTCACCGAGATAATCTTTAAAAAATGTGTTTTGTGTGACAAGACCGGTAGCGTTATTTTCAAAAAGCCAGAGAGCGTCGCTACAACCGGTGTCTAGTAGTAATTTTGTTTTAAAAACAAGAGAATCGGATAGATGAGATTCAGCAACAATATAGGGTTTGTCATGATGAAAGCTTAAAGGAAAACTCTGGTATTTTTTTGATTGAGGGGGCTTGAACTTATCCGGATTGTAAAAAACCAGTTGACTCTTTTGATAATTGATGGATGTGACAAAGTTTTTTAATAACTCATTTCCAATAATACCGTGGATGGGTCTTCCCATTTTTAAAGATAAATCGAAATTATCATTGAGTATTACATAGACTGTCTGTTTGTAACCATAAATACCTTTAATATTAATACGATTGTTTTTTGAAACTATCGCATCAATCGGTTCTCCTTCACCTAAACCACGAATTTTTATTCTTATGCGATTATTTAAAACAAGTGAATCGGAAATTGATGATCCAAATAGAATTGTTTTACGCGCACCTGAGTCTAAGATAAATGATAATTCTTTACCATTTAATCTTATTGGGATAACGATGAGGTTGTTTATATTTTCAAAAGATAATTTTTGTTTTTTTCGCTCTTTTAGAAGCAGCATACTTCCTTGGGAATAACTAGAAGTCAGAAACAACAAAGCCAATAAACTAAAACTAATATGTCTTAAGTAACTTCTCATCAATGCTAAAAGTAGTTATAAATTATAAATAATGTATTCAAAAGATCCGGTTTTTATGAAAAGATTAACGAAAAAAAAAGGCAACAAATCTTATGTATGTCTGCGAAAAAAATTGCAAATTTGTACTTTAAAATCGTGAATTATGCCAAGTATATCAAAAAAGGGAACATTGATGCCAGAGTCGCCAATTCGCAAATTAGTTCCTTATGCGGAAACCGCTAAAAAAAATGGTATTAATGTCTACCATCTCAATATTGGGCAACCCGATATCAATACCCCGAAAATTGCCTTAGATGCAGTGAAGAACAATACGATTAAGGTGTTGGCATACAGTAGGTCTGAAGGTTCGGAAGTCTATCGAACTAAAATTGCTAAATACTATAAAAAGCACGATATTCACGTAAACCACGATGAGATTATTGTTACTACCGGCGGTTCGGAAGCTTTGCTTTTTACTTTGGGAAGTATTACTGATGTAGGTGATGAAGTAATTATTCCGGAACCATTTTATGCAAACTACAACGGGTTTGCGACAGCGAGTGGAATTAAAGTAGTACCGGTTATTTCTTCGATAGATGAGGCTTTTGCATTACCGCCTATCGAAGAATTTGAAGCTTTGATAACACCCAAGACAAAAGCAATTTTAGTTTGCAATCCGGGCAATCCAACAGGTTATTTATACACCCGAGAAGAAATAAAAAAATTAAAAACCTTAGCATTAAAACACGATTTATTTTTGGTTGCAGATGAAGTATATCGCGAATTTGTTTACGATGGGTTGACACATCATTCTATCATGCAAGAAACCGGATTAGAGCAGCATGCCATTATGGTAGATTCCGTTTCTAAACGTTACAGTATGTGTGGTGCGCGTATTGGTTGCATCGTCTCAAAGAATAAAGAGGTTATGGCGACTGCTCTAAAATTTGCACAAGCACGATTGAGTCCGCCAACCTATGCGCAAATAGCAAGTGAAGCGGCATTAGACACTCCCGAGTCATATTTTACAGAAGTTAATGAAGAATATAAGGAGAGGAGAAATGTTTTAGTGCGTGAATTAAAAAAAATACCAGGAGTAAAAGTTTCAAGTCCAAAAGGGGCTTTTTATTGTGTGGCGGAGCTACCGGTTGCCGATACTGATGTATTTGCGCAATGGTTGTTGGAAAAATTTAACGATAAGGGTGAAACTGTGATGGTCGCACCTGCCAGTGGTTTTTATTCTACAAAAGGAGCCGGGAAAAACCAAGTGCGTATCGCCTATGTTTTAAAACAAGAAAAATTAGTACGTTCCGTAGAAATATTGAAGAAAGCCCTTGAAATGTATTAAATATGGTGGGCTTTATGCATTAAGTAAAGACGTTGTATTGCAACGTCTCAAGTAAAAGCGTTGCATGCAACGCCTCAACATTAATCATTGCGTATTAATATTAAAGAAAACATATCACTAAAACCCTATAACAGCTTTGGAATAGATGTCAAAGCAGGTCGTTTTGTATCCATAAAATCTATCGATGATTTAAAGGAAATTATTTCTGATGAAAAAGACTTCTTTTTGATTGGTGGCGGTAGTAACATGCTTTTACTCAATGATATTGACCGGATAGTTATTCATATAAACACGAAAGGAAAAAAAATCATCAAACAAGATGAAAATCATGTTTGGGTGCAAGTGGCAGCAGGTGAAAATTGGCATGAATTTGTGCTTTGGTGTTTGGAAAATGATTTTGGTGGCGTTGAAAATTTAGCCTTAATACCCGGAAATGTAGGTACGGCACCTATTCAAAACATTGGTGCTTATGGTGTAGAGGTCAAAGATGTTATAGTTGAAGTTTATACAATAGAGATAGCAACTAGGAAAGAAACTATTTTTTCAAATAGTGAATGTAAGTTTGGATATCGTGATTCAATTTTTAAAAACCTTCAAAAAGGAAAATATATTATTACAGGTGTTAGCTTTAAACTGACTACCAATAATCATACTATCCATGACAATTATGGCGCCATACAATCAAAATTAACTGATAGGCATATAGATGTACCGTGTATTGCAAATGTAGCCGATGCTGTGATTAGTATTCGAACAGAAAAATTACCCGATCCAAAAGAAATTGGAAATAGCGGTAGTTTTTTTAAGAACCCAATAGTTTCAGAAAAACATTTTAACAAACTAATACAAGAGTATCTGAATATTCCCAATTATCCTGTGCCGAATGATACTTATTCTAAGAAACTAGCAGCTGGATGGTTAATTGACCAATGTGGTTTTAAAGGAAAACGCTATGGAGATGCGGGAGTTCATAAAAATCAAGCGCTTGTGTTAGTTAATTATGGTAATGCCACAGGAAGAGAAATACTTAATCTTGCCTATAAAATTCAAAATAAGGTCCAAGAAAGATTCGGGGTAGCTCTGGAAATGGAGGTAAATATCATATCATAATTGTACTGTATTTGTGATGTTTATTATTGATTTGCAAAAGTTAGAGTATTGTGCTACTTTTACTATCTAAAAAAATTAAAGTAATTTATTTTTTAACCAAAAATTATCCATATGAATTTAAACAAATTATCATTTCTCTTAGCGGTGCTGTTTATCTTTACTTTTCAAACAGCGATGTACTCACAATTTAACCTTAATCGTTTAAAAAGTAAAACAAAAACACTTTTAAATAAAGATAAGAACAAAAAAACTTCAAACACAAAAACAGGAAGTACAAAGGAGACTATTTTAGATGGAGCTGCTGCTACAGGCAGAATAATCTATGTCTCAAAAAAGGGTAGTAATAAAAATGACGGGAGTAAGGCAAGTCCTATGAAAAATATCGATAAAGCGATGAAAAAAGCGACTCCAGGAGATCAGATTTATATTGCTGAAGGAAAATACAGTGGTACTTTTGGAATGGGCTATTTAGAAAGTGACAAGCCATTAAAATTATATGGCAGTTGGGATAATGGCTTTAATCAACAAGATATTATGAAACATCCAACGGTATTTCAACCCAATAATGCTAGTGGAGGAAAAGGACGTAAAGCCTTATTGCGATTTACAAAAGTAGTTGGTGGAACTTTTATTGATGGTATTGTTTGGGATATGGGTGAAAGAAATCTTTATGACCTAAAAGAAGGATTTGTTGAAGGTGTTGAAGGTGGTAGAATCCGCAGGTCATCAGAACCGCTAAAAGGAAAAAATAGTACGGTTGAAGAACCTTGTATTTCCATTCGTTCAGGAACACAAGGTGGCGATGTAACCATACAAAATTGTGTTTTTGTCAATGGAGCAAGTTTTGGAATTCAAGCAGCTCATAAATCAGGCACATTTAAAGTGCTGAATAATGTTTTTGTTGCCAATAGAATGGCAGCTGTTGAAATATTTGGAACTTGTGCCGGTAGCAAAGAAAGGAGAAATATGGTGTCTTGTGGGGAAGTAGAAATAGCCAATAATACCGTGCTATTTACATGGAGTCGTCTTAAAGATTTTGGTGATATGGGTTATGGTATTCGCATTATGACCAAATTAGAATATAACATCCATGATAATATTATCGGAGCAAATATTATGGGAGGAATCGATAATTCAAGATTTTGCAAAGATGCATTTATCAAGATTGATAATAATATCTTTTTTGGGAATAAAACAGGAGACTTAAGATACTATCCGGAAAGTAATGTAAAGTTAGACCTTACTGTGGATCAGTTTGAGGATCTTGAGTTTGCATCGGTTAACAATAATAAAAATGAAGCGCCATCTTTGCTTGTGAATAAAGCCTATTTAAAAGGTTTTTTTGCAGCGAGATATAGTGAAACGACCAATTATGATCCAAATTCTACTCAGAACCAATGGGCAAGAGTTTTGGGGATGAATCAACAAGGAACCATGACCTCCAAAGTATCGATGTTTATGAATAAGTATCCTTGGAAGGAAACTTTAAAGTTGTTTGGTGCAAGTGGCCATGTAGGTGCTCAAAAACCTTAAGAAATTGGTATAAAAAAAGGCTGTCTTTTTTAGACAGCCTTTTTTTATTGTTTTTTATTGACTTTTAGAATAATTTCATATCATCTAAAACTTGCATTACACCTCTAACATGACCGGCTGATTCTTCTAAAAGAGCCTTTTCACTATCGTTTAATTGAAGCTCAATAATTTCCTCAATTCCATTTTTTCCGAGTTTTACCGGAACACCTAAGGCGATATTTTTCATACCGTATTCACCATCTAGCATAGCACAAACCGGAAAAATACGTTTTTGATTTTTTAAAATAGCCTCTACCATTTGAGCAGCAGCAGCACCCGGTGCATACCAACCTGAAGTTCCTAGTAAGTTAACTATTTCTCCACCACCTTTTTTAGTACGATTTACAATAGCTTCAATTGTTGCTTCATCTAATAATTCAGTAACAGGTATTCCTCCTACAGTTGTATATCTTGGTAGCGGTACCATAGTGTCACCATGACCTCCTAACAATAAAGTTTGGATATCTTTAGGCGAGCAATCTAATTCAGTTGCTAAAAAAGCTCGGAAACGAGCCGTATCTAAAACACCGGCCATTCCAAATACTTTAGACGCAGGCTTTTTAGCAGTTAAAAATGCTGCATAAGTCATTACGTCCAATGGATTGGATACAATTATAATAATTGCTTCCGGTGAATGCTCAATAACTTGTTCCGTAACAATTTTTACAATTTTTGCATTGGTTGCAATTAAGTCGTCACGAGACATTCCCGGTTTACGAGGAATTCCGGAAGTGATAACAACTACATCAGATCCCGCAGTTTTTGTATAATCATTGGTAGAACCAATTACACGGGTATCATAATAATTTACAGCAGATGATTCCCAAATATCTAAAGCCTTTCCTTCCGCAAAGTTCTCTTTAATATCTAGTAATACAATTTCGTTTGCCACGTCTTTTTGAGCGAGTACATCGGCACAGGTTGCTCCTACGTTTCCTGCTCCTACTACAGTTACTTTCATCTATATTTATATGTTTTAATTAAAAATTATTTTGTTGCACAAAGATACTTAGATTCCCCTGAAACTATACCTGATATATATCAACTTTATGTTAAACTTATTTAATTTTAAAGGGAAATATGTGTAACAAAAGTATTCTTAAATTGGTGTTTTTACTTGTTATCTGTTATAATTTCATTACTTTTGTAAACGATTTTAACTAAAAAATATTCAATAAACTTTATTCTAAGTTATGGAAAACGTCCAATTTATTTTACCAATATTAGCCTTAATCGGATTTGTATTTATGTTTATCAAATCATCATGGGTATCTAAACAGGAAGAAGGAACTGAAAAAATGGCAATTATCGCTAAAAATATTGCGGAAGGAGCGATGGCTTTTTTAAAAGCGGAATACAAAGTATTAGCAATCTTTGTATTAGCGGTTGCAGTATTATTAGTTTTTAAAGGGAATAGCGAAGCCAATTCAACATGGTTGGTTGCAGTTTCTTTTGTAGTTGGTGCTTTGATGTCAGGTTTGGCAGGTTTCATCGGTATGCGCGTTGCTACTAAAGCAAATGTGCGTACAACAAACGCAGCGAGAACCTCTCTAAACAAAGCTTTGGAGGTTGCCTTTTCCGGAGGAGCTGTAATGGGATTGGGAGTGGTGTCACTAGGAGTATTTGGTTTAAGTGTTTTATTCATCGTATACAGTAACATGTATGATGTTAGCAGTGCTGATGGTTTGACAAAAGTATTAAACATATTATCAGGATTTTCATTAGGAGCTTCTTCAATAGCGCTATTTGCTCGTGTGGGTGGCGGCATTTATACCAAAGCAGCGGATGTGGGTGCTGACCTTGTTGGAAAAGTAGAAGCCGGGATTCCGGAAGATCATCCGTTAAATCCTGCGACTATTGCAGATAATGTTGGAGACAACGTAGGAGATGTCGCCGGTATGGGAGCCGATTTATTTGAATCCTTCGTAGGTTCGATTATCGCATCCATGGTTTTGGGTGCTGCTTATTTTAGTATTCCTGCTTTTTCTGAATATCAATTAGGACCTGTAATGTTACCATTAGCATTAGCTGCTGTAGGAATTATAGTTTCTATTATTGGTACTTTCTTTGTAAAAACAAAAGAAGGGGGAAACCCACAAACTGCATTGAATATGGGCGAATTTTTATCTGCCGCTATTATGATTGTAGCTTCCTGGTTTTTAATTCAACAGTTTTTACCGGAAACATGGACTTTAAATGGAAAAGATTTTTCATCAACGGGTGTTTTTATCGCTACAATAGTAGGTTTAGTTGCAGGTTTAGGAGTTGGTAAAATTACAGAGTATTATACAGGAACAGGAACAAAACCGGTAACGGGTATTGTCAATCAATCTGCAACCGGAGCTGCTACAAATATTATTGCAGGCTTAAGTGTGGGTATGATGAGTACGGCTATACCTATTTTGCTAATTGCAACTTCAATAATTTTATCATTCCATTTTGCCGGATTGTACGGTATTGCTATCGCTGCAGTAGGAATGTTAGCCAATACGGGTATTCAACTAGCGGTTGATGCTTATGGCCCTATATCTGATAATGCAGGTGGTATTGCTGAAATGGCAGAATTGCCGAAAGAAGTAAGAAAACGTACGGATAAATTAGATGCAGTAGGAAATACAACCGCAGCGATTGGTAAAGGCTTTGCCATTGCTTCGGCAGCTTTAACGGCATTGGCATTATTTTCAGCTTTTATGTTACAAGCAGGTATTAGTACGATTGATATTTCGAAATCAAATGTAATGGCAGGATTGTTTGTCGGGGGTATGTTACCCTTTGTGTTTTCTGCACTTTCTATGAAAGCAGTAGGAAAAGCTGCAATGGCAATGATTCAAGAAGTACGTCGTCAATTTAAAGAGATTCCTGAGTTAAAAAATGCGCTGGTAATTATGAGAAAATATGATTCTGATATGACCAAAGCATCTCCAGAAGATCGTGCAATTTTTGATAAAGCAGATGGAAAAGCAGAGTATCAAAAATGTGTAGCTATCTCAACAGATGCTTCTATTAAGCAAATGGTTTTACCGGGAGTTTTAGCAATTTTAACTCCGGTAATTGTAGGGTTTGGAGATAAATTATTTGGAGTAGGCGGTCCCGAAATGCTGGGAGGACTCCTAGCGGGAGTTACTGTAACAGGTGTTTTAATGGCGATATTCCAATCCAATGCCGGTGGTGCGTGGGATAATGCCAAGAAAATGGTCGAAGATGGTGTAACCGTTGATGGAAAAGAATATGGAAAAGGCTCAGACATACACAAAGCAGCCGTCGTAGGTGATACAGTAGGAGATCCGTTTAAAGATACTTCAGGTCCTTCTTTAAATATTTTGATAAAATTAATGTCAGTTGTGGCTTTAGTAATTGCTCCAAGTATTGCTGTAAGTTCAACGACAACTACAGAGACTGACGAAATTGTTAAAGAAATAATTATTAAAGAACAGTTATCAGTAGATTCTGACACAAAACAGATTAGAAAAGAAGTTAGCGTAGAAGTAATCGAAGATGTGACGACTGTTAATATTGAAACAACAACTACTGATGCTAAAGGAAATGATGAAACTAAAGTAGAAGTGTTAACAGGTGATGCCGCTAAAAAGTATTTGGAGGAACATAGCGCTGAGAAGAAATAGTTTAACAGTTAAATAAATAATTTTACAAAAAGCGCTTTTATTTTAAAGGCGCTTTTTTTATTCTTTCTACTTACTATAGTCCCAAAAAGCGGTTACGGAAATGAGTAACTAAAAGGGACTTTTAAAGCATTTCCAAAAAAAAACGAATGATTATTTTAGTATAGAATATGCCTTAGGAGAGGACGAAAATCTAAAAGAAGCAAGTATTGCAGTATTTGATGATAACGACATTCAATTAAAAGATTTTAAACTTAAAACAAGAGCGAATCAATTCTTAACAGAATGTGCTACTTGGGCAGATGGTGTTTACTGGTGTAGAAAAGGCATCGGTAAAACAGTAGTTGCGCAACAAAAAGTAATTATTGGGAAAATATTTTTTAATAAATCTGATAGTGTGCTAGGAACTAATTCATTAATTCTTTTCCCCAATCCAACGAGTGCTTATTTTTATGTTAGTTTTGATATACTTATATTCGCGTTAGATTTATTGTAACTATGACCTACACATCCGTACTCCAAAAAATGCAAACAGAAAACACCAAGCCCATTCAATATTATTTAGATATGGGTTCGGATGTGATTAATGTCAATCAATTAATTGGAAAAGAAATTGAAATCACTTTTATAAAGTATCAATGTATGGGTTGCGGTAAGGACAAAAAACTTTTTCGTCAAGGCTACTGTTACGATTGTTTTTATAGCCTTCCACAAGCCGCCGACTGGATTATAAGACCAGAATTAAGTAAAGCACATTTAGGTATTGAAGATAGAGATTTAGAATTTGAAAAAAAACTGCAATTAAAACCGCATATTGTTTATTTGGCAAACTCCAGCAATGTAAAAGTAGGAGTAACTCGAAAAAGTCAGATACCAACCCGATGGATAGATCAAGGAGCACATGAAGCTCTTGAGATTCTTGAAGTCCCCAATAGGTATCTAGCGGGTATTGCCGAGGTAGCTCTTAAAGAATATGTAAATGACAAAACGAATTGGCGTAAAATGCTTACAAATAACCTTGAAGATGTGGATTTAGTACAATGGCGAGAAAAACTAAAGATACATTTGCCGGATGAAGTTCAAGATTATTTTTTGGATAATAAAAAGGAAACGGAGATGCATTTTCCGGTTCAACACTATCCTGCAAAAATTAAGAGTTTAAATTTGGGAAAAACTCCCAATTTTAAAGGGAAATTAATGGGTGTAAAAGGACAATATTTATTATTTGAAAATGAAACCGTATTCAATGTTCGAAATCACGAAGGATTTGTTGTAAAACTATCTGTATGAATACTGTTTTTGTAAATTACGAGTAATAATATACTACTGATTAAGTAAACAAAACCCCAATATGGATTGCTGATAGAACACACTATCCAAGATTGTAAAAGGTAAAAAAAAGGTATTAATACAGCGCTCAAACCCAATCTAAAAGTAGGAATAAGTACAATATCTTTTGGTTTGTCTTTTAAACGATTCCAAATCAAGATAGGAATTAAAGTATTTATCGTAAACAGACTTTGAATTACGATTTCTGACAATGATTTTTTATGTTTTGGCAAGGGTGTTGGAATATTCCAGTCAGAAGTTGTAGCAATCAATTTATTAGCCTTGAAAGGATCTAAAAAATCAATGCCTTTGTAAATCAAGACACGCTCAATTTTAGCATGGTTTTCCACATCATCGATGTGTGTGGATAGCTCTTTTAGCGAATTATTCGCTTTTTCCTTTAGCAAGTCTGTTGCTTTTTTTTCATCCGTCGGATTGTAAAAATTATTAACTAAGATGGCTTTACCATAGTAAACAGAAATCGAACTGGCTTTCTCTTGCATATTTGAATAATTTAAGCCTACAGGCACGATGAATAGGTCTTTTTTTGGATATTTGTCAAGGTACCCAAATGCAATTCGTGTAAATCCTTTGCTCAAGGGACGCAGTCTACGAAGTAAACCATGATTTCCTTCCGGAAATATTAAAACACTACCTTTTTTTTCGAATTCTTTAAAACAAGCTTCAAAGATTTCCTGATTTTTTTTAAGACTATTTTTTCCATCCCGAATTCGATAAATGGGAATCATGTTAATGCTTCTTAAAAGAATATTAGCAATTGAATTTTTAAAAGCACTGGCACGTGTTAAAAAAAGATGAACCCTAGAACTAGTAGTAGCAATCATTATGGAATCTATCAATCCATTTCGATGATTACTTACAAAAAGTACAGCTTGATTTTTTGGAATATTCTCAACACCATAAACTTTCGTTTTTTTAAAGTAGGAACGCAAGCTTATTTTAACGTAGAATCGTACTGTTTTGTACCAAAGATAATTCAAGATTATTTGCTTTACAGTCTATTGCTAATTTGCAATAGCTCTATCCATTATACCGGATTTGAACGCAGCCTATTCCAATAATTACCGGGAGGTTTAACCTGCCTGCTAGCAGATCCCCCGATACGCTGCGTCGGAATTAATAATTAAATCTAATGAATTAGGCATCTACATTTGCATAGTGGGCATTTTTCTCAATAAATTCTCTACGCG
>JAOZTK010000005.1:0-2546 GCA_029942185.1 Flavobacteriaceae bacterium | reverse complement strand
AATTAGGCATCTACATTTGCATAGTGGGCATTTTTCTCAATAAATTCTCTACGCGGTGGTACTTCTTCACCCATTAGCATTGAAAATACTCTATCCGCTTCAGCACCACTGTCTATCATAACACGACGTAATGTTCTGAACTCGGGATTCATAGTAGTATCCCATAATTGTTCTGCATTCATCTCTCCCAAACCTTTATAGCGTTGAATGCTTACATTTCCACCCATTTGTAGTGTTATTTTTTCACGTTCATCATCATCCCATGCATATTCGCGTTTTTTTCCTTTTTTGACTAAGTAAAGGGGTGGTGTTGCTATGTATACATAGCCTTCTTCAATTAATTCGCGCATATAACGGAAAAAGAAAGTTAGAATTAAGGTGGCAATATGGCTTCCATCTACATCGGCATCCGTCATGATTACTACTTTGTGGTAACGAAGTTTTGATAAGTTCAACGCACGAGGATCTTCTTCAGTTCCAATGGTAACACCAAGAGCAGTAAAGATGTTTTTAATCTCTTCGTTTTCGAATACTTTGTGTTGCATGGCTTTTTCCACATTTAAAATCTTACCACGTAAAGGTAAAATAGCTTGAAAAAAGCGATCTCGCCCCTGTTTGGCAGTTCCGCCTGCCGAATCACCCTCGACTAAGAATATCTCAGATTTTTCAGGATCAGTTTCGGAGCAATCACTTAATTTTCCGGGTAAACCTCCTAAAGACATGACCGTTTTGCGTTGCACCATTTCACGTGCTTTACGAGCAGCGTGACGTGCTTGAGCCGCTAAAATTACTTTTTGAACGATTATTTTAGCTTCGTTTGGATTTTCTTCTAAATAATTAGACAGCATTTCTGAAACGGACTGACTCACTGCAGCCGATACTTCTCTATTTCCTAATTTTGTTTTTGTTTGTCCTTCAAATTGAGGCTCTTGAACTTTTACAGAAATAATTGCTGTTAAGCCTTCCCGGAAATCATCACCGGCAATGTCAAATTTTAATTTGCTTAACATACCGGATTCTTCAGCGTATTTCTTTAGTGTATGCGTTAAACCACGTCTAAAACCGGATAAATGTGTTCCGCCCTCATGTGTGTTGATATTATTTACATAAGAATGTAAATTTTCAGAATAGGAAGTATTATACGTCATGGCTACTTCAACGGGAATGCCGTTTTTTTCACCTTCCATGGAAATAACTTTGGCAATTAATTGTTCTCTTGTTCCGTCTAAATAGCTGACAAATTCGGCGAGACCAATTTCACTATAGAACTGATCTGAAATAAAATTACCTTCATCGTCTTTATGGCGTTTGTCAGTAATCGTTAAGGTTAGTTTTTTATTTAAAAAAGATAATTCACGTATACGTGTTGCCAGTGTTTCGTAGCTGTACTCGGTAGTAATGTTGAATATCTGAGGATCGGGAGTAAAAGTAACACTTGTTCCGGTTTGATCACTTTCACCTACAGGTTTTACAGGATATAGTGCTTTACCTCTTTCGTATTCTTGTTGCCAAATTTTTCCCTCACGGTGTACAGAAGCGGTAAGATGTATAGATAATGCGTTTACAACAGAAACACCAACTCCGTGCAGGCCTCCGGAAACTTTGTATGAATCCTTGTCAAATTTCCCTCCAGCACCTATTTTTGTCATAACAACTTCTAATGCTGAAACGCCTTCTTTTTTATGTAAATCAACCGGTATTCCACGACCGTTGTCATGTACAGTTATCGAATTGTCTTCATTGATAATAACATCAATTGTATCGCAGTATCCCGCCATTGCTTCATCGATGGAGTTGTCAATCACTTCATAAACCAAATGATGTAAACCTCTAGTTCCAACATCACCAATGTACATCGAAGGGCGTTTACGTACGTGTTCCATTCCTTCTAACGCCTGAATACTCTCAGCGGAATAATTGCTCTTTTTAACCTTGTCACTCATAAATTTTAGTTGTAATTTTTTAGTTTAAAACTTAACGAGCAAATATACAAAAACCCCTTAAGCTTTAGGCTTGAAAAGCCAAAGTGAAATCCGTAAGTTATTAACATTTTTTGCAAAAAGAAACCGCATAAAAATTGACCTTCCTGAAGATGATACTAATTAAAACCTGAGTTCGGCTTAATGAATTTTTACAGCTTTTTAAGGTTTTGCTTAGGCAATTCAGATTTTTGTAGGATTAATGAGTTAATTATTCATATCATTTTTATTTTTATTTAAAGGTGTTCATGATGTGCTTCACAGTTCAAAAAAACAGGAAACAGTCTAGGTGAAAGTTTGTAAAACTCGGAGGAAAATTATATTACACCGTGATAATCAAGCAATAAGAATTCAGATTACTTTTTGTCCATTAAGCTGGTTTTCCTATCCCATATTCTATTTTGATAACCGATTTACTAGTTATATGATAGGTTATTAGTTATATGATAGGTTATAAAAAACCATGTGAAGTCTACCGCTAAAGGTTTCGTGATAAATAGTTCACTACATATATCCTGAACAAAAGGACTGCAACACCTGACATCTAGGTGGGTGAAAAAAGAATTT
>JAOZTK010000004.1 GCA_029942185.1 Flavobacteriaceae bacterium | reverse complement strand
TTAATGATAAATGATTAATTTCTAACTCATTTAACAAACCCTTTTCGTTTAATGAAGTAAAAATATCATTCTCAAATACTATCAAACCTTTATATAATGTCGACATGTATATTTTTCCTTTAGATTTAATAAAAGAAGTGACATTCACTGGAGTGTTTGGGTCTGCCCTATCATATCTTTTAGCATTGTAATCTTCTGTGTTACTTTTATAATTTGCTAAATCCTTAACAATATCTAATGAAGAATAGGGAATTGGTTTAATAAGTCTGTCCTGGTAATCAAATTCAAACTCATTAGTTCTTATAGGATGAAAACTTAGAAAATTACCTTGTAAATCTAATTGAAATAAACCTATATAACTACTAATCCAATAACTAGCATCATTATATACTATTTTATAGAACACAATATCTTTATCAGTATTTCCTTCTATTAGAAAATTGTAAATTTTTGTTGAAATAGGTGGATTGTTTAGAAAAGTATTTGTTGAAAAATTCAAAAATTCTGAATTTGGAATGTGTTTTATGATTGTGTTGTTATTGATTAGGGTCAAGCCCTTTTTATTGAGAAAAGCAATGCTATTATTTGAATTCTCAATATCAACTATATCAATTTTATCGTTTTTAAAATGGGTGATATTTTCATTTAAATCTACTTTATAAAATCCCTTATCTGTAGAACCTATATACAAAATGTTAAATGTTTTATCAAAAAAAAGGCATCTGATATTATCACTATCCACTCCAAAATCAAAAGACCTATCGATGAATTTATCATCTTTTATTTGGTACACACCCCCATCATTTGTATACACAGACCAAGCTGCACCATATAAATTATTTCCAGTATCTGTTGCATAATCCCAAATAATTGATTTCCCAAACAACAAATCCTCTTTTTGGTTAGTAAGAAGTTTTTCTATATTGAATTTTTTTAGTGTTGCTTTATTATTAGGGTCATTAGCTCCATCTACACTATAGTAAAAGAGACTGTCTTTGGTATATATTGAAAATAAAGAATCCCAGCCATTTTTGTAATTGAATATTTTTTCTAAACTCTCATTTTGAATATCAATTTTAAAAATACCCACTCTAAATGTACCACAATAAAGTTCATCTTTATGGATAAATAAATCCATAACTTGAAAATCAGGTAAACCAGACCTTATATTTATAATACTATTTGTGTTAATTGTAGAAATGCTATCATTTTGAGTATTTATAATTGATAATCCATTTTTTGTGCCTACAAAAATCTTGTTTTTATATTCAAATAATTTTCTGACGTAGTTATTAACTAAACCATTTTCTTTATTAAAAATTGAAAATGTTTTACCATCAAATTTAGTTACACCACCCCCATAACTGGCTATCCAAATATTGTTGTTTTTGTCTTCTATTATATCCCAAGCACTATTGTGAGCCAGACCATCAGTGCCGAAAAAATTCTTGATTTTACCATTCTCAATTTTGGACAAACCATTATTGGTTCCTACCCATAAAATGCCTCTTGAGTCTTTTAAAATCGACTCAACCTGATTGTTAGGTAATCCTTCTACAACACTTATGTGTTGGGAGGGGAAAATCTGCCCAAAGAAATTGATGCTCCAAAAAAGAAACACCAAAAAAATAAATCTATTTTTTCTTGAGTAGTGCATTTAAAAATGATTCTTTTTTTCGGAAAGAAACAGGTAACTGTTCTCCGTTGGTTAGCGTAACTTTTAACTCATCAATTTTATCAAATTTCACCACATAATTTAAGTTTACCAAATAGGATTTATGAGTTCTAATAAACAAATCACTATTAAGAAGTTCCTCCACATATTTTAAGGTTTTTGCTAATAAAAATTCTGTGCCATCTGCACAAAAAATTTTGCAATAATTACTGTCAGACTTGCAGTACAGAATAGTATTTAGTTTTACCATTTCATACCCCTTCTCGGTAGGTAGTGCTACTTTGTTATAATAGGTGTCATTAGAGGTGATATTTTCGAGAAGTAAAGTAATTCTTTCTTGTTGTTGTAACGAATCTTTACGTTGTTCAAAGCGTTTTATTGTTGATAATAAATCAATATAAACAATGGGTTTTAGCAGATAATCGAATGCAGCGTGCTTTATTGCATCTATTGCATATTCTTTATAAGCTGTGGTGAAAATGACTTCAAAGTTTACGGAATCAAAATACTTAAATAACCCAAAACCATTTTCATTGGGCATTTGAATATCAAGAAATACAAGTTCTGGATTATGTAAATTAATAGCCTCAACACCGGAACTTACCGAATTACAAGTGTCTAACACGATTATTTTTTTAGGAAAATACCTTAGAATGAGTTTGCTTAAAAACTCTCTAGCATTTTTTTCGTCGTCAATTATTATGGCTTTTATCATAGAGCTAAAAATAATTCTAATGCTAAAGATACGGAAACTGACTTAGTTTGCGTATGCTATTTATCAGTTTTCGTTAAATTATTTTTTATTTTAACAAAGGAATCAAACTAATACAGAATCATTAAAGTTAATTTTTTTGGTTTGATCTTGTTCAATAGAATCTATACAAATAAAAAATAAATCGTAGGTTTGTCCTATGTCTATCAAAGTCTCAAATCTTTCAAAATCCTATAAGCAATACAAGGCCGTAGATGCGATCAATTTTACCGTACAAAAAGGTGAAATAGTTGGTTTTTTAGGTCCGAATGGAGCAGGAAAATCTACGGTGATGAAAATTCTTACAGGTTATATAGCGGACTTTGAAGGAGAAGTATTTATCAATGAGAGATCAGTTAGAGAAAATCAGATAGAAACTAAAGGAGAGATTGGTTATTTGCCCGAACACAATCCTCTTTATTTAGAGATGTATGTTAAAGAATATTTGGATTTTCAAGCATCGATTTATAAAGTAGATAAAGAAAAGATTGATCTGATTATAGGTAAAGTAGGTTTAGCTTCTCAAAAATCAAAAAAGATAAAAGAGCTGTCAAAAGGCTACCGCCAAAGAGTAGGTTTGGCAGCAGCTTTATTGCATAATCCAAACGTAATTATTTTAGATGAACCAACAACAGGTCTTGATCCTAATCAACTTCTAGATATACGTGAACTTATCAAGAATATAGGAAAGGATAAAACAGTGCTTTTTTCAACTCATATTTTACAAGAGGTTGAAGCTATTTGTGACAGAGTAATCATTATTCATAAAGGAAAAATAGTGTTGGATCAATTCTTAAAAGATTTAAATCTTAATTCTAACAACAGTTTAGAAAACTTGTTTCGTGAATTGACTCAAAATTGAAAGCAAGACTCATTGTTGCAATATAAAACAGAAAAAAGGCTATCAATTATTAATTGACAGCCTTTTTTGTAAGGATTCAGTAAATACTAACCTAAATAGGTCATTAAGATTTTACTTCTGGAAGTATGTTTGAGTCTTCTGATGGCTTTTTCTTTAATTTGTCGGACACGTTCGCGCGTTAAATCAAAAGTTTCACCAATTTCTTCTAAAGTCATGGGTTGATGTTCGCCCAAACCAAAATATAGTTTAACAACATCTGCTTCTCGAGGTGTTAGCGTTTCTAATGCACGTTCTATTTCAATGCGCAATGATTCATGTACTAAATTTCTATCCGGATTTGGAGATTCTCCGGATCGTAGAACATCGTACAGATTAGAATTTTCACCCTCAATTAAAGGAGCATCCATGGATACATGTCTTCCTGAGTTTTTCATTGATTCTTTTACCTCATTGATAGACATATCGAGTTTTTTTGCTATTTCCTCAGCAGAAGGTTCACGTTCGTTCTCTTGTTCTAAGAAAGCGTACATTTTATTAATTTTATTAATGGAGCCGATTTTGTTTAGAGGAAGACGTACAATACGTGATTGTTCTGCTAAAGCTTGTAAAATGGACTGTCGAATCCACCAAACGGCATAAGAAATAAATTTGAATCCACGTGTTTCATCAAAACGTTTTGCCGCTTTGATCAAACCTAAATTCCCTTCGTTGATTAAATCCGGAAGTGTTAATCCTTGATTTTGATATTGCTTGGCGACAGATACAACAAAACGTAAATTTGCTTTTGTCAATTTTTCAAGTGCAATTTGATCACCGGCTTTGATACGTTGTGCCAATTCAACCTCTTCATCAGCCGTAATAAGGTCTACTTTTCCAATTTCCTGAAGATACTTGTCCAATGAAGCAGTTTCTCTATTAGTAACCTGCTTGGTTATTTTTAATTGTCTCATTAAATATTGTGTGCTTTAAAAGATGAAATACTAGCTTGTATATACATATACGCACAATTTTTAAAAAGGTTACAAAAAAAA
Source organism: Flavobacteriaceae bacterium (assembly GCA_029942185.1). Taxonomy (GTDB): domain Bacteria; phylum Bacteroidota; class Bacteroidia; order Flavobacteriales; family Flavobacteriaceae; genus DQTL01. Next base: position 31,385 of record JAOZTK010000004.1, on the reverse strand, counting down.
TGTATTTAAAAAAATAACTGTTGTCTGATAAAAAATATTAGGCCGTTTCGTTACTAGATTTTAGATGTTAGACAACTTTTTAAAAACATTATAATTAGCACTTTACAACTTAATGTTGTAGTAACCTGAGTTCAGCTTGACTACAGTGCAAAACTTTTTAGATTGAACTTAGATTTTAAGTTGTATTTATAGTTTTCAAACCTAGTTTTAAACATAAATTGATCTTTTTAAGCTACTCTTAAAAATTTTAGTACATTTGCTTCCCTAATTGACTATGAAAAAGGGTAAGTTCTTAGCTTATCCTAAGGGGGTAAATAAGAAGGCGCTCACCACTTTGTGTTGAGCGCTTTTCTTATGGGATTAAAACAAAAAAAAGGCTTTCAATTTTGAAAGCCTTTTTTTATTTCTTTAGAAAACAATTAGTTTGCTAATTATCTCTAGGTTTTCTGTCATCACGATGATTATCTCTTCCGCGATTATCTCTTCTTCCGCTATTTCTACCTCTGTTATTATCTCTCGGCGGTCTTGCTACATAGCCTTCAGGCTTTTCTAGCAATGCTTTACGAGAAACTTTTTCTTTGCGAGTTCTTGGATCTTGACCAAAATACTTCACTTTAAGAATATCTCCCATATTTACTACGTCACTAACATTTTCAGTACGTTCCCAAGCTAATTCACTTACGTGCAGTAATACTTCGTTACCTGGTGCATCCATATATTCTACAACTGCTCCAAAGTCAAGCATTTTAATAACTTTAACTTCGTAAACTTCACCTTTCACAGGTTTAAAGAGTATAGAATCAATTTTAGCTAAAACAGCATCAATACCTTCTTGACCAGTTCCTAAAATCTCAACAATACCTTCTTCAGTGACAGGATCTTCATTAATAACAATTGTACAACCAGTTTCTTTTTGCATTTCCTGAATAACTTTTCCACCAGGACCAATTAAAGCACCAATAAATTCGTTAGGAATTGTTCTTGTTACCATTTTTGGAGCGTGTGATTTCACATCTCCATTTGGTTGTGCTATCGTATCTGTTAATTTTTCTAAAATATGTAAGCGACCATCACGAGCTTGATTCAATGCATTAATTAAAATCTCATAAGGAAGCCCCTTTACTTTAATATCCATCTGACAGGCTGTTATCCCATCAGCAGTACCCGTAACTTTAAAATCCATATCACCTAAGTGATCTTCATCTCCCAAAATATCAGATAAAACTGCATAACGATCTCCATCAGAAATTAATCCCATGGCAATACCAGAAACAGGTTTTGTAAGCTGTACACCTGCATCCATTAATGCCATTGTACCAGAACAAACAGTTGCCATTGAAGAAGAACCATTAGATTCTAATACTTCAGAAACAACTCGTACTGTATAAGGACAATCTGTAGGTATCATGTTTTTTAATGCACGTTGCGCTAAATTTCCATGACCAACTTCACGACGAGACGTTCCTCTTAAAGGACGTGCTTCACCTGTACAAAAAGGAGGGAAGTTGTAATGTAAATAGAATGTTTCTTCACCTTCGTAAGATGGCATGTCTATTTTATTTGCTTCTCTAGATGTCCCTAGAGTTACTGTAGCTAAAGCTTGAGTTTCACCTCTTGTGAAAATGGCAGAACCATGTGTTGATGGTAAATAATCAACTTCACACCAAATAGGTCTAATTTCGTCAGTTTTACGACCATCTAAACGTGATCCTTCACTTAATGTCAATTCACGTACCGCCTCTTTTTGAGACTTATTGTAATAAGCACCAACTAAGTGACCGAATTCTTCGATTTCTTCTTCGGTAAATGAGGCAATTACTTCTTCTTTTACAGCAGCAAATGCATCACTTCGTTCTGCTTTAGATGTGCCTTGTTTTGCAATTGCATAACATTTGTCATAAGAAAGGTCGTGTATCTTTTTGCCTAATTCTTCGTTTTCCTCAGCAGTTTCGTATTCACGAACTTCTTTTTTACCAACAGCTTCAGCTAAACGAACTTGTGCTGCAATTTGAACTTTGATAGATTCGTGTGCAAATTTAATTGCTTCTATCATTTCTTCCTCACTACACTCCAGCATTTCACCTTCAACCATCATTACTGAATCTGCAGAAGCACCAATCATCATATCAATATCAGATTCTTCTAATTGTGCTCTACTAGGATTAATAACGAATTCTCCATTTACTCTGGCAACACGTGCTTCAGAAATAGGAGTTTCAAAAGGGAAATCACTTAATTGAATTGCTGCAGAAGCTGCTAGACCTGCTAGAGCATCTGGCATTACATCTTCATCATGAGACATTAACTGAATCATAACTTGAACTTCATTGTGATAATCTTTAGGAAATAAAGGGCGTAGCACTCTATCTACTAAACGCATGGTTAATACTTCACCATCACTTGGTCTTGCTTCTCTTTTAAAGAAACCTCCAGGATAACGCCCTGCAGCTGCAAATTTTTCTCTATAATCTACCGTTAAAGGTAAAAAGTCTACAGGACTTGCTTTATAATTAGATACAACTGTACATAATAACATGGTTTTTCCCATTTGTACTACTACCGAACCATGAGCCTGTTTGGCTAATTTTCCGGTTTCGATGGAAATTTCTCTTCCATCTCCAAGGTCAATGACCTCTCTAAAAACTTTTGGAATCATTTTTTAAATTTTTTTACCCGACTATTCGGGATTATATTAAACAATTGGTTACTGTAATTGTGTCGAAAAAGTTTCCAATGAAAAGTTTAATAACGCTTTTATTAGTTGTGCCAATTAGTTTAGGCACTAAAAGACAAAGAGACGTAAAAACGCCTCCTTGCAGTTTGGACTTTTACTTACGTAATTCGAGTTCTTTGACGATTGCTCGATATCGCAATACATCTTTTTTCATCAAATAGTTTAGTAAATTTCTGCGTTTACCCACCATTTTAACTAAAGATCGTTCGGTGTTAAAATCCTTTTTATGATCTTTTAGATGTCCTGTCAAATAATTGATACGATGTGTGAATAAAGCAATTTGCCCTTCGGCTGATCCGGTATCATTCTCTGATTTACCGTGCTTTTTAAAAAGCTCTTTTTTAATTTCTGGTGTTAAATACATGCCAACATTAAAGTTTAATGATTAATAATTATTATGTATTGATGGTTTTTCATCAAGACCGCAAAATTAACATTATATTTTAGAATGGCAATGAGTATCAGGTAATTAATTTTTTTCATTAACTTTGCATCCTGTTTTAAACCTTTTTTTGTTAGAGCAGTCTTAAAAAACGTACAAATATTTTTAATTTATTATATCTATCATTATGAAAATCAACAAATTTAAAATTTTAGTAATACTTTTTATAAGTGTTTTATTTATAACGAGTTGTAAAGAGGATGAAATTGTAGCCGCAGATGATGCTACGACTGAAAGTGTCCAAAAATCAGCAGAGATTGATGTGGTTTCCGATAATGTGTCGAGTATTGTTGAGGAAGTGTTTATTGCAGAAGAAGGCTTAGTAACACGTTCTAAAACAAATCCTTTTTTACCCGAATGTATGACAAAAACAGTAGTTATTAACGGTTTTACGCGTACAGTAACATTAGATTTTGGTGCAGGTTGTGAGATGCACAATGGCAATTACCTAAGCGGTATTCTAACTATAGAATACATCAGAAATTTCGAAGAATTGACAAGAACAATAAGCTATACTTTTACAAATTTCTTTTTTAATTATAAAAGTATTGAAGGTGGTGGTTCAATATTCAGAGAACGGATAAATGAATATGGAAATTCTCAATCGACAAAAGATCAAGACATAACGCTTACTTGGCCTGACGGGAAATCAGCTCATAGAGTAGGGGTAAAGATTCGAGAATGGACCGAAGGATTTGGTTCTGGAACTTGGGGAGATAATGTATTTTTAATTACCGGGAATTGGAGCACTGATTTTTCAAATGGAGATGTTAATACGGGACTAGTCACAACTCCTTTACGCAGAGAATTGGCGTGTAGGTTTATTGTAAGTGGTGTTATTGCTTTGACACATAACGATAAGGCAGGTACATTAGATTTTGGTGATGGCAGTTGCGATAACGAAGCAATATTTACCGATTCAGATGGTGTTGAACATATAATTGTATTGAAATAGACTTTTTTAAATATATCAAAAGCCGCACTCAATTCGAATGCGGCTTTTTGTTTGATATTAAGTTAAGAGTTTATTAAGTATTTTTTGGTTTCGTTATTTCTTTCCGTATAGGTTGATTCTGAATTAAATCTATATACAGATTAATCATTTTTTTAAGATTCTTTCTTTCGTAAATAGCATCTAAAAATCCGTGTTCTAGGACAAACTCTGAACGTTGAAAGCCTTTGGGTAAATCTTTTCCTGTTGTATCTTTTACAATTCGAGGTCCGGCAAAGCCGATCAATGCATTGGGTTCGGCAATATTTATATCACCTAACATGGCGAATGAAGCAGTTGTCCCTCCCGTTGTAGGATCTGTCAATAGAGAGATGTAAGGTAATTTCTCCTCATCTAATTGTGCTAATTTGGCGGAAGTTTTTGCCAACTGCATCAAGGACAATATTGATTCCATCATTCTCGCGCCACCCGATTTAGAAATTAACAAGAAAGGTAATTTCTTTTTGATCGCATAATCGACGGCACGAACAATTTTTTCGCCCACTACACTACCCATTGAACCACCGATAAAACTAAAATCCATAGCTGCAATAACAATATCTTTCCCCATAGATTTTCCGACAACAGTTCTAATTGCATCGGAAAGTTCTGTCTTTTTTTCTGCTTGCTCCAACCTTTCCTTATAGGGCTTAGTGTCCACAAATTTAAGTGGATCTTTCGATTTCATCTTAGGATTTAATTCCTTAAATTTACCATCATCCAATAATATGTCGAAGTATTCCTTACTGCCAATTCTAACATGATAACCATCTTCAGGGCTTACATAAAGATTGTTCTTTAACTCTTCTGTGTCGATAATAATACCGTTAGGAGATTTATACCAAATCCCTTCAGGAATATTCTTCTTTTCTTCAGTAGGTGTTGTGATACCTTTGGTATCGCGCTTAAACCATGGACTCATATTTTAGGTTTTAGTTGGTTTTAAGGTGCAAAAACAAATACTATTTGTTTTTTGACTATCAATTTAATAATTGATATTGCTAGGCAAGATATAAAAAAATAAACAAGTATTGTTTTTTTATAAGGTGTCAACATTATTTAAATCGGAAAAGGCTTGTTTTAAACGTTCTTTAAAAGTCTCTTCACCGGAGCGTAACCATTTGCGAGGATCGTAGAATTTCTTGTTTGGAAGATCATCTCCATCCGGATTTCCTACTTGTCCTTGTAAATAATCGCTTTTCTCAGCCATATAATCTCTGATTCCGGTCATAAAAGCATATTGAAGGTCGGTATCAATGTTCATTTTAATAACACCATAAGAGATGGCTTCCCGTATTTCTTCTAAAGTAGAACCAGAGCCTCCGTGAAAAACAAAATCGACAGGTTTTTCTACAGTATTGAATTTTTTCTCAATATATTTTTGTGAGTTATCTAATATTTTGGGTGTTAATACGACATTGCCGGGTTTGTAAACTCCGTGTACATTACCAAAAGAAGCAGCAATCGTGAAATTAGGACTTATTTTTGATAATTCTTCGTAAGCATAAGCGACCTCTTCAGGTTGTGTGTATAGTTTAGATGTATCTACATCAGTATTGTCAACTCCATCTTCTTCACCACCGGTAATTCCCAGTTCTATCTCTAAGGTCATATCCAATTTGTGCATTCTTTTTAGATAGGCTTTACAAATACTGATATTCTCTTCCAATGTTTCTTCTGATAAATCAATCATGTGTGAACTGTATAAAGGAATACCGTTTTCTTTGTAGAAGACTTCTCCTTCATCTAATAAACCATCAATCCAAGGCAATTTGCTTTTTGAACAATGATCGGTATGTAAAATGATAGGAATATTATATAGTTTCGCTAAGTGATGTATGTGTTTGGCACCGGTAACTGCACCGGCTATGGCTGCTTTTTGGTTTTCATTAGACAATCCCATGCCTGCATTAAATTGAGCACCTCCACTCGAAAACTGTATGATTACGGGTGCATTTAAGTCTCTCGCAGTTTCCATAACTGAATTTATTGTGTTAGAACCAACAACATTTACAGCTGGAATAGCAAAGTTATTAGCTTTGGCCAGTTTGAAAATTTCTTGTACTTGAGTACCTGTTGCTACTCCTGATTTGATTGTATGTGACATAATATAAAATGATTTTTAGATAAGCTACAAATGTAAGCTTAATAAGAATAATAGCAAAATAATCATTCTGTTGAATAAAAGAATATTTAAATAAACTTCAGATTATAAATTTAGGTTAGAAAGGATAATTAATACCAATGTTTAGAACGGGTTTTTTAAGACTTTCTTTTTGGAACCATTTTTCACCACTGATATTATAGGGTTCGTAGGTTTTAAAACCTAAATCGGCTCTAAAGACTAAAAAACTAAAATCATAACGAATACCAAAACCGCTACCTATTGCGATATCTTTGAATGATTTAAAACCGTTAAATCTAGCTTCATCACTCGTTATATCAGAATTTGAAATATCCCAAATATTTCCCGTATCTACAAATAGGGCTCCTTTAATACTGCTCATAATATCGAAACGGTATTCGAAACTGTTTAATAATTTCAAATTACCTACGTTAAATTCCAAACCGCTATTTTCACTACCGGGTCCCAGCTCATATATGCGCCAAGCTCTAATGTCATTAGGTCCTCCGGCAAAATAGCTGCGACTAAAAGGAATACTTGAAGAATTGCCATAGGGTATCGCTATCCCAAGACTACTGCGATAGGCTAGTACTCTATTACCTCCTAAATGCCAATGTTTTCTAAATTCAAGATCTAGTTTGAAGTACTGTGCTACATTAGTTCCTAGTATTTGTTTTGGAGAATCATCATCTGTCTTTTTTGTCAATAGCGATGTGAGTAAACCGGATGAAGCAAAACGCATTCTAATGTGAGAGAAGGTATTGTCTTTAAAGCTAGTCTGTGTGTTATAAATTAATTCGTAGCTTATTGCCGGAACTAAAACATCTTCTGTAATAATATCATAGCGTTTGTTAATGTTCTGAACAATCTGAAAATCATCCGGGTTATTTTGTTCAAAATCAGAATCCTGTAAAACAGTGTCTATAAAAGTGAGTGCATTTTGTTCGTCGATTGTAAAATCCGGATAATACATCGATTGAATACTTTCCAATTTCCTAAATTCAGAAGGGTAAACGTTAAAAAAAGATTCTACATTTAAGTTTTTTATATATTGTGCATTGATCAGTTCTATAGTATGAGTAACTTTTTTATTGGGTTTCCAATTGTATTCTATAATCCCTGTAAAACGCTCCTTGTCTAAACCAATATTCTTTTGTAAGCTTGTTCCTAAAGTGAAAATTGTTTTAGGACTCATATTGCTAGCTGCCAATTTTTGGCTTTTAAAAGGGAGTACAAGTCTCGGAACTCTATAAGAAACATCAATACCCAATTCTAAAGCATTGAAAAAACTACCTTCATCAAATTCCAAACTATTTATAAATGATCCTTGTAAACCTATTTGAAAAATTTCGTTTCCTTTAAAAGTATTGTTGTTTTTAAAAGAAAGCTTACCGGAAATACCTAAAGGTTTTTGATTTGAATGTATTGCTTCTGCTTCAATTTTACTTCCATATCGCTTTGATGGAGTTAGTAATATATGTGCAATCAATTGATTTTTTTCAATTTCTTCATAGTTAATCCGAACGGAAGTAAAATCATTTAATTCTCTTATGTGTTTTCGAGTTAACTCATTGTTGTCGTCAGAATATTTTTGTCCGGGTTTTATAAAGATGGATCTACTGAGATATTTGGGTTTGTAATTAATGTGGGAATAGGCATAAAAATCTAAATCCTTATAATGAAGGCTGTCATTTAGACTGCCATGCCTTTTAAAATAGGAATAATCAGTAATTATCTTTACCTTTTTTATGGTGTAGATTTGGTAAGGATATCCCACTAAACTGTCTCCTTCTTCAACAAATCTATCTGCGATAGAGACTCGAACATTTGTTTTAAAATCTAATCTCGTAGAATCAATATCCCTAAAGCTTATAGAAAACTTTGAAAAATGATATACCCCGGCATTTCTGAAAATCTCTGTCAATCTTTCTGCTTCTTGTTCAAAATCAGAAGCTTTAAATCGCTCATTTGTCTTGACAAAGGTTTTTTTAGAATGAAGTTGATACAATGAATCGATAATAGGGGAGGCTATTTGTTGAGCAATTGTATCAATTACAAAAGCTTTATCCTTGTTAATTTGGTATACTACTTTTGCTTTTTTCGGACTTAAGGTGTCAATTCTAAAACCTACTTTCGCTTTAAAAAAACCTTCGTTTAAGAAATAACGTTTTAGTGTTCTTGTTGTTTTTAAGGTCTTTTTTGTATCTAACAAAACAGGTTCTTCACCATTTTTAAAAATCCATTTATTGATGTCTTTATTAAAATTTGCCCAGCCCACAGACTGTTTGAGTGAAAATATCTTTGTAAAAAGGTGATTTGAATCTTTGTATTTTAGAATTTTGTCATCCCATTTTTTTTCATAATCCTTATTCCCTAGATTATAAAACCAAAGTCTAAAGGGGAGTTTTAACACTGAAGAATTGGGTTTTTGAGTAACATAGGGATTGAGAACTTCCTTTTTACTTTTTCCGTCAGCCATTTCAAAAGAGTTCTTTGTAAGCAGAAATTCGTTTTCGGGAACATATTTGGTGCTGTTACACGACCAAAATAGCAGCATTAAAACTTGAAATGTTAGAAATATTGTAATATTGCGTTTCACAAATAGGATTGTTTCAAAATTCAAAAATACTGTTTTTGTATGGTTTCTAAAAACGAAATTAAATTAATAAAGAGTCTGACCCAAAAAAAATACCGCAATAAGTATTTATTATTTGTTGCTGAAGGGGAAAAACTAGTAAATGAATTGGTAAAATCTCATTTTAAAATAAAGCAAATTTACACTTTAGAAAATAGGGATATTGATTTAGATAAAACCTTAGTAAAGCTTGTCACAGAAAAGGAATTAAAAAAAATAAGCAATCTTGTGACACCGAACTCTACGTTAGGTGTCTTTGAAATTCCGGCTTTTAAGAAACCCCTTAAAGGAGGTTTACAAATTCTTTTAGATGGAATAAAAGATCCGGGTAATCTAGGAACTATAATTCGCCTTTGTGATTGGTTTGGTGTTTCACAATTAATATGTTCGGATGATACGGTAGATTGTTTTAATCCAAAAGTTGTACAAGCTACAATGGGAAGCATAGCACGAGTGAATATCACTTATGTTGATATTGTATCTTACCTTGAGAAGAGTGAAATGCCAAAGTATATGACTTTGATGCAAGGGGATAGTATATACCGGCAGTCCTTTCCAAATGATGCAATTATTGTGATGGGAAATGAAGCAAATGGTATTCGTCCAAGTATTCAAAAATTGGCGGATTATCAAATTACGATTCCAAAATTTGATTTGGGTTCCAATGCTGAAAGCCTAAATGTCGCTACCGCCACCGCAGTTTTGTTAAGTGAATTTAGGCGATAAGGACTAAATAAAATTTTCTCTGATTTGTAAATAATCTCTCATGCTTACTGAAAAGCAAACCTCAGGAAGATACCACGTGTGCCAAAATAATCAATTGGAGTAGTCCACTGGCTTGTGTTACTCGGATCTGTATCTGCCGCATCACGTTTTAATTCGTTGTTTATCGCAAATATCCCTCGAATTGAGGGAGAGAATTTAAACCACACCAAATAAAAGTCTATTCCTACACCTATTTCATACATAAAATTGTGTTTTTGCATTCTAAATTCTCCCGAAGAATTATCATCTATATTGTCAAAATTGCTAGCAAAATTATGATCATAGGTAACTCCGCCAATTACATAAGGTCTGATATTTTTGTACCGGTTCGCACTAAATTGCACCAATAAGGGAATATGCATATAAGTACCACTGGCTTTTCTTACACTGTCGACAGGACTGTTAAAATACTTAAAGTATATTTTTTTATTGTTGGTCGCTAAGCCGGGTTCAATACGTAAATTGATGTTTTTATGCAAACGAATATCGCCAATCAATCCTACATTAAAACCTATTTCCGGACTGGTTTCAATTTTGTCAATAGCTTGTGGGTAATCTTCGGGTGCTTTATATGATATTCTATAGTCACTTCTATTGAGACCTATGTAGAATCCCCAACGTAATGTTTTTTTGTCAAAATTTGATAAATACTCAACTTTGTCTTTCTTCTTTTGAGCGAAAAGACTCGTGCTTAAAAGCAGCAATGACAATAAAGTAAGAATTTTTATTCTTTGCATAATAATGTAGACTATTTATTCCCAATATATATGGTTGCCACTCCTAAAGTTTGTGGTAAATTCTGTACTTCTATAAACCCGTTTTTTTGTAAAATATTGTTGAAAGATATTCCATAAGGGAAATTTTTTGCCGATTTTGACAAATAAGAATAAGCTTTGGGGTCTTTGGAGAATAGTTTTCCAAAAAAAGGTAACAAGTAATTTGAATGAAATAAGTATCCCTGTTTGATAATTGGATTTGTAGGAACTGAGGTTTCTAAAACAACAAATTTTCCACCAGGTTTCAAAACCCGGTAGATTTCTTGAATTCCTTTAGCGAGGTTTTCAAAATTTCTAACCCCAAAAGCTATGGTGATAGCATCAAAATAATTTGAAGCAAAAGGTAAATTTTCAGCATCGGCAATTTGCATAGTAATCCGATTGGATAAATGCAGTTTTTTAATCTTTTCTTTTCCGATTTTTAACATTCCTTCTGAAATATCGGCACCAATAATTTTTGTTGCATTTGTTTGTTGCGCTGCCATAATAGCTAAATCTCCCGTACCACTGGCAATGTCTAAAATAAACCTGGGATTATTTTCAGCGATAATATCTATAACTTTTCGACGCCATTTCTTGTCTATCCCAAAAGTCATAATCCTGTTAATACCGTCGTACTCTTTAGAGATGGTATTAAACATTTTTGTGATCTGTGCTTTTTTGGACTGTTTGGAATTTGAATATGGTTTAATGGTTTTTGACACAAAAAATATATTTTGGCAAAGATAAGAAGGAAATATGATTTTGGATTTATGATTTCAGATTTATTCTTTGATGCTGCGATATTAAAAAAGGAATATTCAGTTTTAAACGAATACTCAATCATTATCAACAATAAACTGATATACTCAGCTAAAACTTATAAGCCAAAGTAGCCATAATTTTATCATTGTTTTTGGAAAGCTCGGCACCTCGAACCCAATTGAATTCAGGATAAAAATTGTAATAATCGGTTTGTTCGTGATAATCATAAGCAATATCTAAGCTAACACTTCCAAAGTTATAACCTAATCCCAGAGCATAACCTCTTTTGTTATCTGTATCTAAAGTTTGCGTATAGGGAGTTTGCTCGTAACTATAACCTCCTCTAAAGCTGATTTTTTTAAAACGCCATTCTGTTCCAAGATTAATCTGATAGGTGCTGCTCAGCAGAGCTTGTAAATTGTCGTTTTCATAATCAAATTCAAAATTTGGGCTTAGCTGAAGCCCATTAAAGTTTTTTCTTGTTAAATCAGCACTGATTAAACCTTTTTCTCCAAAAATATAAGCGACGCTTCCAGTTACTTTACTTGGAGTTCGTAATCTGTAATTGTAAGCCAGTACTTTGTTGTAACTATTTGTATAAGAAGCTTCTTCATTACTATAAATAATATCGTAGTATCCAACAAAATCATCATTATCTTCGGCAAACATATTCGATTCCTCATTTAACTCAAACCAAGTTGGAGATGAATAGGAGAGCCCTAATCTCAAGTTTTGAGTTGCCTTAAAAATAATACCTGTACTAAAAGAAAAGCCATTGCCATTGACTTCTTGCCAAAAGTATTCATAGGCATCTACTGTATTACCGGCTCCATCACTTGCCACTTCCATTCGTTCCCCTCTTTCATTAAAAGCCATATCATATGTGTTAAAGGAAGCTCCTAAAAATAAGCTTTTTCCATATTGAGTAGCAAATGAAAAGTTCAATTGTGTATAGTTTCCACCTGTGACGTTTAAGTATTTTTGTGATGCTATCTGTGTGTATTCGATTGAGCTATCGGTAGGATTATCAATCCAGGTAGGTGTTGTTAAGCCGGAGGCAGTCCACTCGTTATGAAAATTATTTAAGGTGTTAAGATTAATTCCAACGGCAATTCTCCTGTATTTTGATGAACTATCGTTGTTTTCAAACAATAAAAGTCCTCCCACTTGTGATACATTGAACTTGTCAAAAGAATTCTGAGTTAGCGTGCCGTAAAAGTCAGTTGTTAAATTTGTATGATTATTTCCAAGAGTAATAGTAGCAATCGAACTTGTAAAAATAGCAGCACCAGCCGGATTTATACTCAAGGCACTTAAATCGCCGCCTAACGCACCAAATGCACCTTTCATAGCCATTGTCCTAGCGGTACCTTGTGTGTTTTCACCACTTAATAATACGGCAATATCTTCATAGCCTAAGACCTGAGAGTTAGCATAGAAACTAATTAACAGACTAAAAATCAATATTATATTTTTCATAATAGTTCGTAATTTATTACATATACATTCCCATCAAATAAAAGAAATGGGATTATATTTAATTGATATATTTTTGAAAATTAACGGCGACCTCCACTTGAAGAACCTCTAGAACTCGATGATGAACGTGATGAGTTTCCGGAAGAACTAGATGAGCTACTTCCGGATGAAAAAGTAGCAGTGTTTGATGAACTTCTTGAACTTGAGCTTCCAGATGAAGTTCTGGTATTGCTAGATCTTGAAGTTTTACTATTACTTTTTGTTCTTCCAGTAGTGGTTGTATTTTTTGTTTTATTTGTGTGAGGTTTTACATTTCTATTATTCTGATTTGTCCTTACTCTTGGTTTTGTAGTAGTATTGGGTTTGCGAGTTCTATCTCTAACAGTATTATCCCTAGTTGGATAAGTAGTTCTTCTTCGTACATCGGATTCTCTAACATTTGCATCGGGCTTAACATTTTGATAGTTTCCAGATGTTCTTCTGTTTATTCTTTCAGAGATACTACCGCTTCCTCTAATAATTGAACGTCTGGAATTATTGACATTGGCAACACTACTACTCAAACTTCTTCTACCATCGTTAGCATTATAATTGGCTCTTCTTCCGTATTGGTCGTAGCGTCTATTGTCGTAATTGTGATTGTATGCATTATATCCATATCCACCGTAGTAATATGGGTTGTAATATCCGTATCCACCGTAGTTGTAGGGACTATAATAACCACCATAGAAAAATGGGTCGTAAAAGCCTCCGTAGAAATAGGGGTTGTAATATGGTGTATAACTATAATGATAATAATATCTTGGGGAATACCAGTTGCGATATCCCCAATTGTAACCGAAAGGATAGGAGGAATAATAGGGATTGTACCAATTGTAATCAACATAATGTGTGACACGAACTTCTTCTGTGTATTCGCCCCAAGATGCATGGCTGTCTACGTCTTCATCTTCATAATAATAGGCATCTGCGTCTAATAATATTTCATTATCGTCGTTTAAACCTTCATATTTATCAAGTTCACGAGCGAAATAATTATCATCATTTTCCTTATGAGTTTCTTTAACATGTGTTTTTTGCTCTCCGGATCTGTTGTATATTCCATCTTTTTCATGAACAACTCCACCATAGGAGCCGCAGGATGAAACCAAAACACCTATTAAAAATAAACCTGTTAAATAGATGCTTTTTCTGATACTTATGGCCGGTATATTCATAATAATTGATTTTAGATTGTTGAATGTATAAAAATAATTAGATTTGCCAAGTATTTTTATTATTCAAATATACACAATATTTATGCCAAATTTCAATTATGGGTAAAAAATTAACAAAACGCAGCGAAGACTATTCTAAATGGTACAACGAACTAGTTTTAAGGGCTGACTTAGCAGAGAATTCAGCTGTTAGAGGGATGATGGTCATCAAACCCTACGGTTATGCAATATGGGAAAAAATGCAAGCAGAATTAGATAGGATGTTTAAGGAAACAGGACATCAGAATGCTTATTTCCCTTTGCTTATTCCAAAATCATTTTTTAGTAAAGAAGCCAGTCATGTTGAGGGTTTTGCTAAGGAATGTGCCGTAGTTACGCATTATAGACTTAAAAATGCTGAAGATGGTTCTGGAATTGTTGTAGACGAAACTGCAAAACTAGAGGAAGAGCTAATTGTAAGACCTACTTCAGAAACCATTATATGGGATACCTACAAAAGATGGGTGCAATCTTATAGAGATTTACCATTACTTATAAACCAATGGGCAAATGTTGTTCGATGGGAAATGAGAACGCGACTATTCTTGCGTACAACTGAGTTTTTATGGCAAGAAGGTCATACGGCGCATGCCACCAAAGAAGAAGCTTTGGAAGAAGCTGAAAAAATGCATGAAGTTTATACTCGTTTTGCAGAAGATTTTATGGCCATACCTATAATAAAAGGGGCAAAAACTGAAAATGAACGCTTTGCAGGAGCATTAGAAACTTTTACAATTGAAGCATTAATGCAGGATGGAAAAGCCCTTCAAGCAGGAACTTCCCATTTTTTAGGACAGAATTTTGCCAAAGCTTTTGATGTAAAATACGCGACAAAAGAAGGAGGTCTAGAATATGTATGGGCAACTTCATGGGGCGTGACAACTCGTTTGATTGGGGCCTTAATCATGACGCATTCTGACGATAATGGTTTGGTTTTACCACCGAATTTAGCACCTTATCAAGTAGTTATCGTGCCAATTTATAAAATAGCAGAGCAATTAGAAGCAATTTCCGAAAGAGTAAATCAAATAATGAGTGATTTACGTGCGAGAGGAATTAGCGTAAAATACGACGATAGAACAACACATAAACCCGGATGGAAATTTGCAGAATATGAATTAAAAGGAGTTCCAGTAAGATTGGTGATGGGACCAAGAGATCTAGAAAATGGCACCATCGAAGTGGCACGTAGGGATACTTTTGAAAAGACGAATGTTGAGCAAATAAATGTTGTTCAAAAAATTAGTGATTTGCTAAAAGAAATACAAGAAAATTTATTTTCTAAAGCAAAAGTCTTTAGAGATGATCATATAACAGAAGTAAACAGCTTTGAAGAGTTTAAAAAAGTGTTAAAAGAAAAAGGAGGTTTTGTTTTAGCCCACTGGGACGGGACTATTGAAACTGAAAAAAGAATTAAAGAACTGACAAAAGCCTCTTTAAGATGTATTCCTCTAGATGCAAAAGAAGAAAAAGGAGTATGTGTTTTAACCGGAAAACCCTCGAATAAAAGGGTAATATTTGCAAAAGCTTATTAATTTTTTGTATAAAAATTTTGCGGAGCAGAAAATAGTTGTATTTTTGCACTCGCTTTAAAAAGAAAAAAGTTCTTGGCCCGTTCGTCTATCGGCTAGGACGCCAGGTTTTCATCCTGGTAAGAGGGGTTCGATTCCCCTACGGGCTACAAATAGTTATTATTTTAGTAACTAGATTAATTAATTTATTTAAAATGGCAACGCATAAATCAGCATTAAAGAGAATTAGAAGTAGCGAAACAAAAAGGCTTCGTAATAAATATCAGCATAAAACGACACGTAATGCTATCAGGGATTTACGTGCAATGACTAAAAAGAAAGATGCTGAGGCCAAATACATTGAAATTACTTCTATGTTAGACAAATTAGCGAAAAACAATGTTATCCACAATAACAAAGCCGCTAATTTAAAATCAAAATTAGCAAAATTTGTCGCTGCTTTAAAATAGTTTGTAAAAAACATATTTAAGTATAAGACTGCCTATTTTAGGTGGTCTTTCTTTTTTTTTTAAATCTAAATCTAATTCAGCTGGGGTATCGTGAGTGAATTAAATAGATTTTAGAGATATCCGAACTCAGGTTATAAGTTAAAAAATAGCAACAAAAAAGCCCTGCAAAAAGCAAGGCTTGTTATAAAACTATAATGGGATCTTTGTTTATTTTCCACCAAGCAAACCGCCTAATAAATCACCAAGACCACCTTTTTTATTCCCACTTAGTAACATTCCGGCTACATCATCAATAATACTACCGTCACCATCAGCATCTAACAAACGATTTACCATACTTTGGCTATTTTTTCGTCCACCACCTAATAAACCACCTAGTAAGTCACCAATACCACTTTGATTGTTTATATTATCAGCTCTTTTCTTTTTGCCTAAGAATCCCATAACAAAAGGTGCAGCAATTTTTAAAATATTCATGGCTTGACTTAAATTAAGGCCACTCGATTTGCCTACCGCACGTGCAACATTCTCTTCTCTTCCATCGAAAACATGTCCTAATATTTTGGAACCATCTTGCATTACGTCATGGTCTATATTCTTTCCTCCTAAGATATGACTTAGGTTCTCTAAGATATTTCCTCCATGTTTTTTGTCTCCTAAAGCTTTGAGTAAATTAGTAGCACCGGCTGTTGATGATACATTATTTTTCATGGCTCCTAAAATTAATGGTATGGCGGATTGTATAGCCATACTCGCTTTTTTTTCTCCCATCCCTAGTTGTTTCCCGGTACCGGAAATTAACATTTTCCCCATGGGACCTTTTAATAAATCTACTATTCCTGACATTGTTTAAATTTTTTTAGGTTAATACTGAATTATGAGCTGCAATTTACAATTTTTTTAGGGAAGTATAATATGCTGAGACCAAACTCAGGTTAAGAGTTGTTTTTTTTAGTAACTTTCCGAAATTTTTAAAAAGACTATTTTTATGAAGAAACTTGCTTTACATTGGAAAATAATGATAGGAATGATTTTGGGTGTTCTCTTTGGTCTGTTGATGACTTCTTTTCCCCAAGGTAAAGAATTAGTGAAAGATTGGATAGAGCCCTTTGGAACCATATTTGTAAAAATGCTAAAATTAATTGCTGTCCCTTTGATATTAGCATCTTTAATCAAAGGTATTTCGGATCTACGGAATATCTCCAAATTTAAAAGTATGGGGATAAGAACTATTGCAATCTATATGGTTACAACTACTTTAGCCATAGGCGTGGGTTTGGGTTTGGTTAACACCTTTAAGCCGGGAGAAGGAATTTCACAAGAGACCGTATTGCAACTAAAAGAGACTTATTCGAGTGATGTAGGAATTCAAAAAAAAATTACAGAAGCCGTAAAGCAAAAAGAAGCAAGTCCCTTACAGTTTTTAGTCGATATGGTCCCAGATAATGCTATAAATGCAATGGGAAATAACAAGTTGATGCTGCAAGTTATCTTTTTTGCGATGCTCATGGGAATTAGTTTAATTTTAATAGGAGAAAAAAGAGCTGAGCCTCTAAAAAAATTCTTTGACTCGTTAAATGAAGTCGTATTAAAAATGGTGGATTTAATTATGCTTACAGCTCCGTATGCAGTGTTTGCTTTATTAGCGACAGTAATTGTAACTGCTGATGATCCTGTTATTTTAGTGAAATTACTTCATTATGCTGCTGTAGTTGTAATGGGATTACTCATTATGATTATTTTTTATATGTTGGCAATCGCTTTTATTGTGAAAAAAAATCCTTTTTGGGTCATGCGTCAATTGGCTCCGGCACAATTGTTGGCATTTTCTACGAGTTCAAGTGCAGCTGCTTTACCTGTAACCATGGAACGAGTGGAAGAACATATAGGAGTGGATGGAGAAGTGGCTAGTTTTGTCTTGCCAATAGGAGCTACCATTAATATGGATGGTACCAGTCTGTATCAAGCGGTAGCAGCAGTATTTATTTTACAAGTTTTATGGCCGGAAGGTTTGTACTTTCAAAATCAGTTGACCATAGTGCTCACAGCTCTCTTAGCATCTATTGGAGCCGCCGCAGTTCCGGGAGCCGGTATGGTTATGTTGGTTATCGTGCTAGATTCCATTGGATTTCCATCGGATTTATTACCTATAGGTTTGGCTTTGATTTTTGCAGTTGATAGGCCTCTGGATATGATGCGTACCACCATAAATGTAACAAGCGATGCAACGGTTTCTATGTTGGTTGCCAAATCTTTTAATAAGTTGAGCAAACCCCATAGTAAGGAATGGGATGATCATTATGATGCCGTGAAGTAAGTTTTCTTGTCTGTAATTAATTTATGTAGGTGCTAAAATACTATTTAGAAATGTTCAAATATGTGGGATAAATTAAAAAGACATTGGAAAATTACAAACAACTTTCAAGTTGTATTAATCTTGGTCGTGTTTGCAATTACAGGATTCTCAACCTTATATGTCCATAGATTCATTAATAAACTTATAGGAATAAATGATGAAACTTCTTTCCTTATTAAATTGCTCGTTTTCGTCCTTTTAATACTACCAATTTATACAGTGCTTTTATATGTGTGGGGCGTTATATTTGGACAGCGAGCATTCTTTACAAAATTTATTAAAATAAAAATTCGTTTGTTGACTAAAAAACAGTTATAAAAAACGATCTGCAATTGTATTGTTGAGGAAGTAACAAACAGCGCTTTTACTAAACCATCGATATCGATATTTTGCTATAAACCTATAAATCTATAAACATTATCGCGAAGGAATTTTGGAATTATCCAAAAAATTAGAAAGAGTTTCCAAATTCCATTAAATTCTTTTACAATAAGAAGAACTGCGGTTGATTCAGAATAAATTTTTTTATTTTTAATTAAAAGAATGCTGTCTTTTTTTGTGAATTCTTTAGGATAGTGTAACAAAATATCTCTTGCGACGTCTGATTGTAGAGCCGCAAAAATGAAGTGATGTTTTTTATCGTGTTTTAGTGTAAATTCTACAGAGGCATTGTACAAGTTACATACACCATCAAATAAAACAATCGCTTTTTTAGTAGTAGGTTGCATATGTTTTAATATTGTTTTTTAAAAGTAACATATGGCATACGCTATTTTTCTGTGTTAGCATTTGAAATGCTCGTTTCACAGCGTAAATGTAGCTAAATTACTTACATTAATATTAATTGAATGATACGAATCAAACAACTGCATAAATCCTACCCGATGGGAAAAACCTCTTTACATGTTTTAAAAGGTTTAGATTTAGAAGTAAAGGAGGGTGAGTTTATCGCTATTATGGGCGCTTCGGGTTCCGGTAAATCAACCTTGTTGAATATTTTGGGATTGCTTGATATACATGATGATGGTAGCTATTACTTAAACGACCAACTCATTGAAAACCTCAATGAAAAAAAAGCAGCTGTTCTTCGTAATAGATTTCTAGGTTTTATATTCCAATCATTTAATTTGATATCTTATAAAAATGCATTAGAAAATGTAGCACTGCCCCTTTACTATCAGGGTATGAAAAGATCTGAACGCAATAAAAAAGCTTTGTTTTATTTAGAAAAAGTAGGTTTGAAAGACCGTGCGTATCATTTGCCTAATGAATTGTCAGGTGGTGAAAAACAAAGAGTGGCCGTTGCTAGAGCTATCGTTAGTAATCCTAAAGTGATTTTAGCAGATGAACCTACAGGTGCATTGGATTCAAAAACGTCAGAGGGAGTTATGAAATTATTACGTCAGATAAATGAAGAAGGAATGACTTTAATTGTCATAACTCACGAAGAAGATATTGCAAATATGAGTGATCGGATTATTCGTCTAAAAGATGGAATAATAGTAAGTGATAAAAAAGTAATCAAGCGGAAAATTAAGAAATGAAAGGGCTTTGAATAAGATAAATTTAAAGCAGTGAGTTGTGATTAATGAATGGTAATAAGTAATAAGCAATCAGTAATATGTTCGACCTAGATCGTTGGCGTGAAATATTTCAAGCGATAAGCAATAATAAGTTGCGTACAATCCTTACAGGATTTACGATAGCTTTTGCTATTTTTCTTTTTACACTATTATTTGGAATCGGTAATGGGTTAAAAAACACATTTGCTGAACAGTTTGCCGGAGATGCGAATAATGCCGTATATATAAGAAGTGGTAAAACGGCTAAAGCATATAAAGGCCTTCAGATCGGAAGAAAAATACAGTTTAAAAATGATGATTATAAGTATTTGATTGATGAATTTGGAGAAGACATACAGTATATAACGGTATTATTAACTAAATTTTTAAAAGCAGTTTATAGAAATGAAAATTCTAGATACCAAGTAAGAGGCGTTCATCCGGATATTAAATTTCTAGAGGAGATGGAGTTAGAACAAGGACGATTTATTTCTTATTTTGATTTAAAACGAAAAGCAAAAGTGGTAGCAATTGGGCGTTTGGTTGAAAAAGACTTGTTTGGAAAACGAAGTGCATTAAACAAATACATCTCTCTAGACGGGTTTAATTATAAAGTTGTAGGTGTCTTTTCTGATCCGGGTGGTGATAATGACGAACGTTATATTTATGCCCCTATAACAACGGTCCAAGCAATTTATGGAAATACGGATTATATCGATAATATTAGATTGACATTTAAACCGACCATGAATAATGCGGCTGCAATTTCTTTTGGAAAAAAAATTGGACAAAAGTTAAGAGTAAAACACAACATTGCTCCGAGAGATCAAAGTGCTATTCGTATACAAAATATGGCTGAAGCCAGTCAAGGAGTCGGACAACTAATGTTCGGCCTTAATCTTGTAATATTAATTATAGGATTAGGAACTTTAATTGCAGGTATTGTCGGGATCAGTAATATCATGGTGTTTGTAGTCAAAGAAAGGACTAAAGAATTGGGTATTAGAAAAGCTTTAGGTGCCACTCCAAAATCCATTGTTGGAATGATTTTACAAGAAACTTTATTGATAACAGCTATTGCCGGCTATAGTGGTTTGTTGGCAGGTGTTGCAGTTTTAGAGTACATGGCTCCAAAGCTTAAGGACTATTTTATAACCAATCCTTCCGTCAGTGATGTGTTAGTCATCGGTGCGACAGTCACCTTAATTATCGCCGGATTAATTGCTGGTTATCTACCGGCAAAAAGAGCAGCACGTATTAGACCAATAGAAGCCTTAAACGCAGCATAAACTATGTTTAAATTTATATTTGATATTGACACATGGCAAGAAATTTTCGAAGGAATTCGAAAAAATATGTTGCGAACTGCAATTACAATTTTTGGTGTTATGTGGGGTGTGTTGCTTCTAGTTAGTTTATTGGGAGTTGCGAGAGGTATTGAAAATAATTTTGAAAAATTGTTTGGAGATTTTGCTACTAATTCTGTTTTTGTTTGGGCACAATCAACAGGTAAACCCTTTAAAGGATTTCAAACAGGTCGTCCCATTCGTTTAAAACAATCGGATGTAGCTGCGATTAAAAACAATGTAAAAGGACTTGAGTTTGTAGTACCACGAAATCAGTCTCAAAGTAAGATTGTAAGAGGATTGAAAAATGTAGATGTAGGTGTCTATGGAGATTATCCCATATTAGATAAAGTGGAAAAGAAAAACCTGATTTATGGACGTTTTATAAATGAGAATGATATTGATGAACGTAAAAAAGTTTGTGTTATCGATGAAGATACGTATAAACAACTTTTTGAAATTGATGAGTTCCCTATTGGTACTTACATTAAAATAAATAGTATTAATTACAAGGTTATAGGTGTTTATAAAAAAATAAATATGGGCGGTGGACCGCAAGGTGGAATCCATATTCCATTTTCAACTTTTCAACAAGTGTATAATCAAGGGAATAACATAGGTTGGTTAACGATTACCGGACGACCTGACTATGAAATTGAACAAATTGAAGCAGATGTAAAACTATTACTTAAGAATTTACACGAAGTGCACCCTGAGGATGAACGTGCATTTGGAAGTTTTAATCTCGGAGAGGCATTTAAAAAATTCACCGGATTTTTAAAAGGAATACAGTTTTTAACTTGGTTTGTGGGTATTGCAACGCTAATAGCAGGAATATTTGCAATAGGTAACATTTTGTTGATTACAGTGAAAGAACGAACACAAGAAATTGGAATACGAAGAGCATTGGGAGCAACACCGAGAGAAATCAAACAACAAATAGTATTAGAATCCGTTTTTTTGACAAGTATAGCAGGAGCTTTAGGAATTATTTTAGGGGGATTTATCTTATTTCTGATAGATCATTCTTCTGCTGTAACCGGTGAAGATGCTTGGTTGTCAAATCCAACTGTTAATATACCGATTGTATTGATTTCAGTACTATTATTAATAGCTTTGGGGACCTTAATCGGACTTATACCCGCGCATATCGCCACAAGTATAAAGCCGATTGACGCGCTACGTGATGAATAATAAAATGACGCAAAATAGCGTCTCAATAAGGATAAACAAATAATTAAGCACGGTGCTTATGCGACTGTGTAAGAAACTTTAGACAAATGAAAAAAACAATTATCTTTTCAGTATTAGGACTGGCTCTAATTGCAGTGTTGGTTTGGTTTGGTAAAAAAAATAACAAATCAGCTATAGAATATGAGACAGAAATACCTTTTAAAACGGATATAGTTCGTAAAACTGTAGCAACAGGTACCGTGGTTCCCTTAGAAGAAATCGAAATAAAACCGAGAATCTCAGGAATTGTGGATAAAATATTTTTGGAAGAAGGAGCCAAAGTGCAAAAAGGAGATCTGATAGCAACGGTACGTGTGGTTCCTAATGTACAAGCTTTGAACTCAGCTCAGAGTAGTGTACGTAGTACAAAACTACATCTTGATAATGCCCAGATTTTGTATGATAGAAATAAAGCTCTATTCAATAAAGGAGTTATTCCGAGACAAGAATTTGAAACAGTAGAATTAAATTTCAACAACGCAAGAGAGCAGTATAAAAACACGAAAAGTAATCTTCAGATTATTAAAAAAGGAGCTGCAAGTGGTATGGGCAGAACAGCCAATACAAACATTAGAGCTGAGATAGCGGGAACTGTTTTGGAAATTCCAATTCGAGAGGGAAGTTCGGTTATTGAAAGTAATACCTTCAGCCCAGGTACAACTGTAGCGGTTATTGCTGATATGAATAAGATGATTTTTGAGGGAAAAGTGGATGAAGCAGAAGTAGGAAAATTGGTAAAGGGTACTGATATTGAGGTAGAATTAGGAGCGTTTCAAGATAAGCTTTTTCCTGCAAAATTAAATTTTATCGCACCCAAAGGAACTGAAGAACAAGGAGCAGTACAATTTAAGATAAAAGCAGATGTCACTTTAGAAGAAGGCTATTATCTCAGAGCCGGTTATAGTGCTAATGCCAATATTGTATTAGAGAAAAAAGACAGTGTATTATCCATCCGTGAAGCTTTATTGCGTTTTAATAAAAAGACAGATAAGCCCTATGTAGAAGTGGAAATTGAAGGAGATGAAAAGTTTGAGAAAAGAGATGTAAAATTGGGGATATCGGATGGAATCAATGTAGAAATATTAGAAGGTGTAAAAGAAGGAGAAAAAATTAAAATTTGGAATAAAGCAACAAAGAAAAAAGAGGATAAGGAAGAAGAAACTGAAGAATAGTTAACAGTCTACAGTTTTTCATTTTCTAAATTTATATATTGATAATTGAAAACGGATACTTATATTAGCCACATGATAGTAACTGTTAGTAGAAAAGCTCATTTTAACGCTGCCCATAGATTGTATAATAACGAATGGTCGGGCGATCGTAATGAAGATGTTTTTGGCAAGTGTGCCAATCCGAATTTTCACGGACATAACTATGAATTAATAGTATCAGTTACCGGCGAAATAAACTTGCAAACAGGTTTTGTGATGGATATGAAACGACTCAAAGAATTGATAAAAGAAAAAATTGAAGATGAATTTGATCACAAAAACCTCAACATTCAAGTTCCCGAATTTAAGGAATTGAATCCAACCTCAGAAAATATTTCAGTGGTTATTTGGAAGAGATTACGCCCATATATTCCCGAAAAACTAAAACTAAAAATTACTTTGTACGAAACGCCTCGTAACTTTGTAGTTTATAACGGAGGATAAGAAAAAATACAAACTCCGGTTTCAGCATTCTTTTTGATTAAACCAATTTAAGATGAGATGGGTTTACTACTCATTCTTAGGATGATGTAACCAACAATACCGGAAATAAGAGATCCAATTAAGATACCGACTTTGGCAGAATCTATAAAAACAGTGTGTTCAGCAAAAGCTAAGTTTGCAATAAAAATGGACATAGTAAATCCAACACCTGCTAGAATAGATATTCCTACTAATTGCCAATAATTTACACCTTCAGGAAACTCTGCTAATTTAAGCTTAATACCCAAGATAGACAGAAGTGTAACACCTATAAATTTCCCTAGGAATAAGGCCAACACAATGTTAATTATTAGGGGTATATCCAATTTCATATTCATACTGAATACGACTCCCGCATTGGCTAATGCAAAAACTGGCATTATAAAAAAAGCGACCCAATTATGCAGTTTGTGTTCAAGGTGCTGTAACGGAGACTGTACTTGCTCTGTCCAGTCTTCTAAATCGTCAATTTGTGAGATCTGTTTTTTATTTAAAATAGAATTTTCATTCGGTGGACAATCTTTAATTCGTGTAATAATTCCGGAAAGCTCGGTTATATAGGTGCCTAAATCAATCTTTTGCCTAATAGGAATTGTGAAGGCAAGCAAAACGCCGGCTATCGTTGGATGTAATCCTGATTTTAAAAATAGAAACCATACTATAATTCCTATAGTCAGACTTA
Organism: Flavobacteriaceae bacterium; assembly: GCA_029942185.1. Lineage (GTDB taxonomy): Bacteria > Bacteroidota > Bacteroidia > Flavobacteriales > Flavobacteriaceae > DQTL01. The sequence goes on along the minus strand of JAOZTK010000004.1, from coordinate 6,584 downwards.
GATACTTTGAATATATATTTTTATAGCTAAGGAAAAACAAAAATAGAAGTAGTATAATTGAGTAAGCGATTAACATCCAATTTATACTTTCACTGTAGAAAATTGCGATGACAAGTACAGCCCCAAGATCATCGACAATTGCAAATGCGGTTAAAAATATTTTTAAACTTAAGGGTACTCTATCGCCGAGTAAGGTCAAAATTGCTAGAGAAAAAGCGATATCTGTTGCCATGGGAATTCCCCAACCATTCGCTGTTTCAGGATTCTGATTTAAGAGAAGGAAGAAAGCAAGAGGTATGAGCATCCCACCAACTGCAGCAAACAAAGGGAAAGCCGCTTTTCGTATTGAATTTAATTCGCCTATAAGCAATTCCCTCTTAATTTCCAATCCTATTAAAAAGAAAAAGATTGCCATAAGCCCGTCGTTTATCCATAAAATAAGCGGTTTAGTAAGTTCGAAATTCTGAGAACTTATACCTATTTTATACTGCCAAAGGGCGTTATAAGATTCACTATAGGAAGAGTTTGCCCAAGTCATTGCAAGTATTGTGGCTCCCATTAATAACATCCCACTCAGGCTTTCTATCTTAACAAATTTTTGAAAAGGTGTAAGTATAAATTTTTGTATCATAAGACAAAAGTAATCATAATTTATTTTTTGTCTTATTTAAACAAAATAAAAAGCATCCGGTTATTGATCTATAGGTCGATAAAAGCCGGATGCTTGTAGAGAGAATTGGTGTAATTTATCTTATTGATTTTTAAAAACGAAACGGTTATTAAGTGCGTCTAAAAGAATTTTACTGTCGGCAGTTACGCTTCCCGCTAAAATCTCTTTTGATAATTCATTGAGTACTTCTCGTTGTATGACACGCTTTATAGGACGTGCTCCATATTGTGGATTATAACCTTTAATTGCCAAGGAATCAATTGCTTCTTCAGTTGCCTTAAAGATAATATTTTGTTTTTGTAGCATCTTTGTTAAATTGTTTAATTGCAATACTACAATTTGTCGAACCTCATCTTTGTTTAGCGGTGTAAACATAATGGTTTCATCAATCCGGTTGAGAAATTCCGGGCGAATTGTTTTTTGTAATAAAGCGATTACTTCTGTTTTAGCTTTACCGGTAATTTCATCACGATTTTCCATTTCCATATTCTCAAAATACTCTTGGATAATATGTGCTCCCAAATTAGAAGTCATAATGATAATTACATTTCTAAAATCTGCTGTACGCCCTTTGTTATCAGTTAAGCGCCCTTCATCTAATACTTGTAATAAGATATTAAATGTGTCGGGATGTGCTTTTTCAATTTCGTCTAAAAGTACTACAGAGTATGGTTTTCTTCGTACGGCCTCCGTCAATTGACCGCCTTCATCGTATCCAATATAACCTGGAGGAGCTCCTATTAATCTACTGACAGCATGACGTTCTTGATATTCACTCATATCTATTCGTGTAAGAGCACTTTCATCATCAAATAAGTATTCTGCAAGTGCTTTTCCAAGTTCTGTTTTACCAACGCCGGTTGTCCCTAAAAACAAGAAAGAACCTATGGGTTTTTTGCTGTCTTGTAACCCGGCTCTGGAACGACGTATCGCATCAGAAACTGCTTGAATCGCTTCGTCTTGTCCAATGACACGTTTGTGTAATTCGGCTTCTAGATGCAGTAATTTTTCACGTTCTGATTGTAGCATTTTTTGAACCGGAATTCCTGTCCATTTTGCGACAACTTCGGCTATATCATCTGCAGTGACCTCTTCCTTAATCAATGCTGTAGCTTGATTTTTGGTCATTTTCGTTTGTAATTCCTTGAGTTCTTCTTCGGACTTTTTGATTTTGCCGTAACGTAATTCGGCTACCTTTTCATAATCGCCTTCACGCTCTGCTTGTTCCGCTTCCAATTTAAAGTGATCAATGTCGTTTTTAATTTTTTGAATATTGTCGACGATGTCTTTTTCACTTGTCCATTTTATATTTAAAACATTTCTTTCATCTTTAATCTCAGCCAATTCTTTGCGTAAGCTATCTAGCTTCTTAAGATCGTTTTCACGTTTTATTGCTTCAATTTCAATTTCAAGTTGCATTATTTTACGATCTAAGACATCCAATTCTTCAGGTTTGGAATTGATTTCCATTCTAATTTTAGCAGCTGCTTCATCCATTAAATCAATGGCTTTGTCCGGTAAAAAACGGGAAGTAATATAGCGTTGTGATAATTCTACAGCAGCAATAATGGCATTGTCTTTAATCAATACTTTGTGATGAGCTTCGTATTTGTCTTTTATTCCTCGTAGTATTGAAATGGCATTTTCCGTGTCGGGTTCATCAACCATTACTTTTTGAAAACGGCGTTCTAAAGCTTTGTCTTTTTCAAAATGTTTTTGGTATTCGTCCAGAGTAGTGGCTCCGATAGCACGAAGTTCCCCACGAGCCAAAGCTGGTTTTAATATGTTTGCAGCATCCATCGCGCCCTGTCCACCACCAGCTCCGACCAAAGTGTGGATTTCATCAATAAATAAAACAATCTTTCCTTCTGCTTCAATGACTTCTTTTACAACGGATTTTAAACGTTCTTCAAATTCCCCTTTGTATTTCGCCCCTGCAATTAAAGAACCCATGTCTAATGAAAAGAGTTGAATATCTTTTAAGTTTTCAGGAATGTCACCTCGTATAATACGATGTGCCAAACCTTCTGCAATGGCTGTTTTTCCAACTCCCGGATCACCGATTAATATGGGATTATTCTTAGTTCTACGAGAAAGAATTTGCAATATTCTGCGTATTTCTTCGTCACGACCAATTACGGGATCTAATTTTCCTGTTTTAGCGAGATCATTTAAGTTTTTCGCATATTTTTTAAGTGAATTATAGGTGTCTTCAGCACTTTGAGAGTGTACATTGCTCCCTTTTCTCATCTCGGTAATAGCGGATTGTAATGCCTTTTTTGTGAGCCCGTTGTCCTTGAGAAGTTGGGAGGCTTTACCATCTGATTCGAGAACGCTCAAGAGTATGTGTTCTAAAGTTACATACTCATCTTTCATTTTTTTAGCAATATTACTCGCTTCTAGGAGTGTTTTATTGGCTCTTTTCGACAGCATTAAATCACCCCCTGTAACTTTAGGAAAACTCTCGATAATACGGTCTAAAGTTTTCGTGATTATACTAAGATCGATTCCTGTTTTCTTCAATAGAAAAGGAGTTACATTATCATCTACTTCAAACATGGCTCTTAGTAAATGTGCGTTTTCAATTTGTTGGTGTCCGTAGCCTTGTGCAATTAGTTGCGCTTGTTGTACAGCCTCTTGTGATTTTATGGTGAAATTGTTAAAATTCATAATATTTTTTTTTAGGTTATTTTTTAATATAGTTTGGTAGTTTTCTGTCTTCCTTCATCTTTTGTCATCTAAACTTCCTACTTAGGGTATTATCAAAAGATATTCCACGCAACAATTGTAGTAAACAATAGGACATTTTGACGCTAATCACCTGATATTTATGACTTTTTTTCAGGTTTCGTGAGTTTTAATGCTATTTTTGCTGCTTAGGTTTTTTTAAAAGGGGACTTTTAAGATTGTGTAAAACTAAAATTATCTAAAGATGAAAAAAATATTAGTAATTGTATTCGCATTAGGATTTTTTCTTAATTCATGTAAAACAATTGATGAATTAACTCATTTTAACATGACTTTTGATGAAGTGCTGACCTTGCCGCCAATTCCAATTATTGTGGATGATCCGATTAGTTTTAATTATCCCTTTTTAACGGATAGCGAAAACACATTTCTATCGTATAACACGTCCAAAAACCTCATAGAAGAAATTATTTTAAAGGAAGCATCTTTAACGGTGATCAATCCTACAAGTAGTGATTTTGGTTTTTTAAAATCAATTAGTTTTTATTTAGACGCTGAGGGATTGGATGAAATATTAATAGCTTCAAAATTAGTGATTGATGATACTATAGGTGCAAATTTATATTTAGATCTTGAAGGCCAAGATTTATCTGAATATCTCAAAAAGGAAGCAATCAATTTACGTGTTGAGGTAGCATCAGATGAAATTGTAACGGAAGATCTTGATATAAAGATACATACCATGTTCGCTGTTGATGCAAAAATTTTGGGAATTTAATCAAGAGGGCAATCAAAAAGGGTCTATTGCTTCCTTAAGTAGTTTGTTGTCGATGAGACAATTGATTCAAAAAAGCAATACAAACACATTGGATACTTAGTTTTTACACTATGATTTTATTGGAGAAATACAGCGTTTGTTTACCGGTTTACCAATGAATATACTTTTGGTTTTTTAGCAACCGAATTCTTTTGCATGCTGTTTGCTATCATCAACAAAAAGAATTCGTATGTTCTGTAAAAGAATTTGATAAAATTCAATTTTTTTAAGTAATTTGCAAGCTATAAATAATAATTAATAACAGTACTTTTATGGAGTTTGATTTAGAGTATAATTCGGAGCGACCTGCAATGGCAATACCTGAATATGGCCGTCATATTCAAAAATTAGTAAATCATTGCATTGCTTTGCCTGATAGAGAAAAGCGAAACAAGATGGCAAAAGCAATTATTGAAGTAATGGGTAATTTGCAACCACATCTGAGAGATGTCCCTGATTTTAAACACAAGCTTTGGGATCAACTCTTTATAATTGCAGATTTTAAATTGGATGTAGATTCACCTTATACAATCCCAACAGAGGAAGAACTAAAAGAAAAACCGGAAAAATTACCGTATCCAAAGTCGCCTTCTAAGTATCGTTATTATGGACATAATATGCAAACGATGATTGATGTAGCAATTTCTTGGGAAGCGGGAGAGATGAAAGAGAAGCTGACGCAGTCAATTGCTAATCATATGAAAAAATGTTATTTATTGTGGAATAAAGACAGTGTTACGGATACTATTATTGAAAATCATTTAAGAGATTTATCAGATAGTAAACTGGTACTTGATATTAAAAAACACCCATTAATTGCTTCTACCAAATTAATGCAAGGTCACAAACGAACACAGTCAAAAAGTAAAAATCAAAGTAAAAATCAGAGAAAATATAAAAGGAAATAAACATGGGAACTTTCAAAGTTGAAGGAGGGCATAAACTTCAAGGTGAAATCACACCTCAAGGCGCTAAAAATGAATGTTTACAGATTTTAAATGCGACGCTTTTAACCTCAGAAAAGGTTCAAGTCAATAATATTCCTAATATAAAAGATGTAAATAAACTAATATTTATTTTAGGCGAATTAGGTGTTAAAATTAAAAAGTTGAGTGCGAATTCCTATACTTTTCAAGCCGATGAAATTGATTTAGATTACCTGGAGTCAGAAGATTTTAAAAATGACGGCAGTCAATTAAGAGGTTCTATTATGTTGGTAGGTCCTTTGTTGTCGAGGTTTGGTAGAGGTTATATTCCTCGTCCGGGTGGCGATAGAATTGGTCGACGACGTTTGGATACACACTTCGAAGGTTTTATCAAATTGGGAGCGGATTTTCGATACAATGACAAAGAATTTTTTTACGGAGTAGAAGCTGATGAATTACAAGGTACGGATATGTTGTTAGATGAAGCTTCTGTAACAGGTACTGCCAATATTATTATGGCTGCAGTACTTGCAAAAGGAAAGACAACAATATACAATGCAGCTTGTGAACCCTATATTCAACAATTATCTAAAATGTTGAATAGTATGGGAGCGAGAATAACCGGTGTAGGATCAAACTTATTGACTATAGAAGGAGTTAGAGAATTAAAGGGTTGTGAACATACTATTTTGCCCGATATGATAGAAATTGGGAGTTGGATTGGAATGGCTGCCATGACACGATCTGAACTAACTATCAAAAATGTAAGTTGGAAAGATTTAGGTCAGATACCAAGTGTTTTTAGAAAATTAGGAATAAAATTAGAAAATCGTAACGATGATATATATGTTCCTGCCCAAGATTCTTATGAGGTTCAAAATTATATGGACGGATCTATTCTAACGGTTTCTGATGCTCCATGGCCCGGTTTTACACCTGATTTATTAAGTATTGTATTGGTGGTGGCAACTCAGGCAAAAGGGAGTGTATTAATTCATCAAAAAATGTTTGAAAGTCGTTTGTTTTTTGTCGATAAACTTATTGATATGGGTGCGCAAGTTATACTTTGTGATCCACATAGAGCCACGGTTATCGGTAACAATCACGAAACTCCTTTACGAGCTACTACCATGACTTCTCCGGATATTAGAGCGGGTATTTCTTTGTTGATCGCTGCTTTATCTGCAGATGGAGTGAGTACTATTCATAACATTGAACAAATTGATAGAGGTTATGAACGTATCGATGAGCGACTTCGTGCTATTGGAGCAAAAATCACCCGTATAAATTAAGTATTTGAATTTATAAAAAGATAGGCCTCGGATTACTTTTTGCGGGGGTTGCCATTGGTGTTTCTCATTTAGCGCAATCAACTCGTGCCGGTGTGGATTTTTGGTTGGATTTAGTAAACCCATTCCTGAAAAAAGGAGACGGAGCAAGTGCAAAACCTGTGGACTTGAAATATTTCAAGCCCATAATTTTT
>JAOZTK010000003.1 GCA_029942185.1 Flavobacteriaceae bacterium | reverse complement strand
TCCTTTTAGTTTTCGTCCTGAAAACAAAATCTAAAGTTACACTAATAAGCCTGTAATCTTTGTTAAAGCAAAGTTAATGTATGGTTTTTTAATAACTCCCTTTTTTTAAAAAATAATTATTTCCACAGTCAGAATCAGTGAAGTTACAGATTCTTAATTCGTATTATTTATATGGGTAGTTGTTAACTAGAACTAGTTATCAACTTGTTTTTAGGGGCTTTAATGTTAAAGAAAGCATAAAATGATACCTTGCATAGCACAGTACTGTAACAATCATTGCTTTCTTTCGTCTTTTTGGTATAAACAACTAATATTTTAATATCATGAAAACAGCAAATAACAAAAAACGCATCAAGAAATTAAGTCTTTGTAATTGTAAAAGAAATATTTGGAATTTACACAGACGTTACAGAATGTTAACCGAACGGGCAACTAGAACCACTTCAAGATTTGGACTATTCAGAGCTTAAAATCCTGCTTTATACAACTATCTCTATCAGCTCACACAGTTGTGTCGTATACCTGGGAGATAGTTTTTCCTGACGCATTTTCCAGGTACGTCCTAAATCCTGACAAGCAAACTTAACTTTATTTTGTCCGATACTTTGATTAATAGCATCAATTCGTTGCATCAACGGTTGGTGCTTTGGGTTTTCACTGCTAAAAAGACTGAGTTGTTTTTCATTTTCAGGAGTTAAATCCATAACAACAACACCTGCTTTTTTATAAGAATAGCCTTGTTTAAAAATTGTTTTGAGTCCCAATACTGCATAACGAATCAAATCATTGCCGGAGTGTGTAGGATATTCGGTTTTTATAAGGATGTTTCTACGGTATTGAGGTAAATCTTTACGAAACCCATTTGAATGTACAAATACCATAATACTATTACAATGCGTGTGTTGTTTTCGTAGTTTTTCTGCACAATTTACAGCAAAAGTGGCAACACGCTCTTTTACATCCTCAAAATCCGTGTACATGGTTTCAAAAGATCTTGTGGTAGCTATGGATTTTTTGGCTGTTGATTTTTCCAAATCTAAGGTCTCCTCCCCTTCCAGTTCTTTTTTAAGTCGCAAACCCACCACACTCATTTCACTGCGTACATAAGCATCCGATAAATTGATAAAATCAAATGCAGTGATTATTTTTTTTGTTTGTAATCGCTTGCTAAAACGTCTGCCAATACCCCAAACATCTGCTACTTTCAGCCATTTCAATGCTTTTATACGTTTTTCATCTGTATCGATAACATAAACTCCTTTTGTATGTTCCGGAAATTTTTTGGCAATTCGATTGGCTACTTTTGCCAATGCCTTCGTTGGCGCAAAACCAACACTGACAGGTATTCCGGTAGATTTGTAAACTTTTTGCTCTATTTCTTTGCCGTACTTTTCGAGATCGAACAAATCAAAACCTCTAAAACGCAAAAAAGCCTCATCAATACTGTAAATTTCTATTTCGGGAGCCATTTCAGCAAGTATTGTCATCACACGCATACTCATATCGCCATACAAGACAAAATTGGTCGAAAAAACAGTTACGTTCTGTTTATCAAACAAACTTTTATATTTAAATGCAGGTGCTCCCATAGGAATTCCCAAGGCTTTCGCCTCATTACTTCGCGCTATGACACAACCGTCGTTATTAGACAAAACAACTACGGGCTTTCCGTTTAAATCAGGACGAAAAACACGCTCACAAGAAGCGAAAAAATTATTACAGTCAACTAGGGCGTACATGGATTTACGATTTGGGATCTGTGCCTTATTCTTGTTTAATAAAAAACAGTCTTAAGTCTTATTAATTAATCTAGTAAAATTAGTGAAAATATCGGCTGTATCTTCGTCAAAGCTCAAAACTTTGGTAAGCTTAATGGTAGAGCGAAACTTTGACAAGGCTTAAGGGTGCATTACACCGCTTTAATCACCGTAGTCACAATTCCCCAAATAACAAATTCGTTATCGGCGGTTACTTTTATAGGTTGGTAATCTTTGTTTTCAGCGATAAGCCAAATGGTTTTGGCTTCTATTTTAATGCGTTTTACAGTAAATTCGCCATCGATAAAACAGACGGCAATTTTGTTATCAACGGGTTCTAAACTCTTATCTATAATAAGTAAATCGCCATTTTCTAAACCGGCATCTTTCATGGAATCACCTTTTACACGACCATAAAATGTAGCGCTTGGATTTTTGATGAGTTCTTTATTCAAATCTATCGAAATATCTAAAAAATCATCAGCCGGCGAAGGAAAACCGGCACTTATACCCTGCTCTGCATAGGGTAAATGAAGTTCCGTATCGGTAATTGCCGAATAAATTTCCAGTGAATTAGTTTGGTGCAATTTTCGGAGCATTTTACTTAAAATAAGTATTGTATTCTGCTAATCTAATGTTTAAGTTTTCAAAACTTTTTTTACAAATAGTCAAGTCATCCGATTCTAAACCTTTAAACGCATCTTTCATCGGTACTAGATACGTATGTAATTGATTATGAGATTCACCTTCCATGGTACAATTGGTCAAAATGGACATAAATTCTTTTTCAAGACTGCCTTTTAATGAATTATAAGATTTTACAGTTTCTTTTTCCGTGAACGAATCCATTAAACCAATCATATTATTTATCCCAGAAGTAGTCTCTGAATTAGCGTCCCATAGACTACCTTTATTTAAGCTCAAAACTTCTTTTACTTCATGATGTTCTTTCTTTAATTCATCTTTGTGTTCTTTTTCGTTAACCTCAGCAGATTCTGTATGTTTATGCTCCGTATCATTATCATGCTTCTTTGAGTTTTCCCCACAAGAAATAAAAATACTTATAAAAGAGAGAAGTACTATAGTTTTGATTGTTTTCATTGTTTTCATTGTCAATAATTTAAATTTATTGATAAAAAAACCAACATACTACTTTTAAGTTAAGTATGTTGGTCGATTAAATTCGTTTTGCTAATTAACTTTATTGATAATTGATTCTCCTGTTCCGCTTCTCTTTAAAAATAAGTAAGGTGTATTGTTTACAGTAAAGAACTCACTTGTTCCCCATTTACTACCCCAATCGTATTCTTTCACTAGTTCACCTACAAGGCCTCTTTGATTTACTTTATGAATTCTAGTGAAACCTGTTTTTGATTTTGAGATAAATAGGTAAGTTTGGTTGTTTTTTTTATAAAACTCAACATTTGACCATCCGTTTGTCCATTTCCGTTCCATAATCATTTCACCAACACTTCCGTCTGTGTTCATTTTATGAATACGAACAGGCCTTTTTTCATCTTTATTATCAGCTATGATAATTCCATATTTAATTTTGTGATAAATAGCTCCTTTTAACAAGAATAAATATGTCTGATTATTAATCGTGTAAAATTCAGCACTTGTCCATCCTTTAGACCAGTTATACTCTTTCACTAAGCTACCTACACTTCCATCTGAATCCATTTTATGAATACGAACAAGACCTGAATATTTCATTAAGTACAAATAGGTTTGGTTATTAATGGTGTAAAATTCGACTCTACGCCATTTAGTTGACCATTTCTTGTCAAAAATCATATCACCAATAGTACCATTATTATTCATTAAATGAATATGTACTGTACCTGTGCTAGATTTATAAAGAAATAAATAGGTTTGATTGTTAATCGTATAAAACTCACTAATTGTCCATTTTGAAGACCAACTATATTCTTTAATTGGGTTCACACCAATCTTACCATCATTATTCATCGGGTAAATTTTAGCAACACCTGTTGAATATTGATAAAGAAATAAGAAGGTTTTATTATTTATGGTATAAAATTGACTTTCAGTAACCTCTTTGTCTAATTGACGAGTACTAATTACTGAGCCAATAGTCCCATTAACTGGGGCTTTCTGAACCGTAGTTTGATTTACTTTCTTTTTTATCAATTTGTTTTTGCTTCTAATTTGAGCAAAAGAATTAACTGATAAAGATACAATGAGTACTAATGATACTATTAATTTGTTTTTCATAATTATATATTAAGATTTAATTTTCTTCTATTTTCTTTTCCTTTCCTCTCGAAATTTCAATAGTAAGTGCTTCCTTATCTTTGTCTAAATCCATTACAATACGATCTCCTTCTTTTAGCTTGGAATTGACAATTTTCTCAGCTAAAGCATCTTCCACATACTTTTGAATAGCTCGTTTTAAAGGACGCGCACCGTATTTTTTATCAAAACCTTTATCTGCGACAAAATCTTTAGCAGCATCTGTTAAGGTGAGACTGTAATCTAAATCTTTTACTCGATCAAACAACATTCCGAGTTCGATATCAATAATTTTATGAATGGAATCACGTTCAAGAGCATTAAATACAATTACATCATCAATACGGTTTAAAAACTCCGGAGCAAAACTTTTTTTCATCGCATTTTCAATAACACTCTTTGCATGCTCTTCTGTTTGTTCCGCTCTGGCAGCTGTTCCAAAACCAACTCCCTGTCCAAAATCTTTTAATTGACGTGTACCGATATTGGAAGTCATAATAATAATGGTGTTCCTAAAATCAATACGTCTTCCCAAACTGTCTGTGATATACCCGTCGTCTAATATTTGTAACAAGGTATTAAAAACATCCGGATGTGCTTTTTCAATCTCATCTAACAATACAACCGAATAGGGTTTGCGACGTACTTTTTCCGTGAGTTGTCCACCTTCTTCATAACCTACGTATCCCGGTGGCGCTCCAATAAGACGTGAAACAGCAAATTTCTCCATATATTCACTCATATCAACACGTATCAATGAATCGTCTGAATCAAATAATTCTCTAGAAAGTACTTTAGCTAGCTGCGTTTTTCCTACACCGGTTTGACCTAAAAATATAAAGGAGCCGATGGGCTTGTTAGGATCTTTAAGACCTACCCTGTTTCGCTGAATGGCTTTTACGACTTTATCAACGGCCTCGTCTTGACCAACCACTTTATTTTTAATGAGTTGAGGCAGTTCTTTTAAACGGGAACTTTCAGCTTCAACCACTCGGGTTACAGGAATACCCGTCATCATAGAAACGACTTCGGCTACGTTATCTTCAGTGACTATCTCACGATGTAGTTTAGTGGCTTCTTCCCATGTTTTTTGTGCGATTTGAAGTTCACTTTCTATTCGTTTTTCATCATCGCGTAAGCGAGCAGCCTCTTCGTACTTTTGAGTAGCAACTGCTTTGGTTTTTTTTGTTTTAATGTTTTCCAGTTCTTCTTCTAATGCCAATACTTCTTTGGGCACAACAATATTGGTAATATGAATGCGCGAACCCGCCTCATCCATGGCATCTATCGCTTTATCCGGTAAAAAACGCTCCGTCATATAGCGATTTGTCAATTTTACACAAGCTTCGATGGCTTCATCTGTAAAAGTTACTTTGTGATGATCCTCATATTTATCTTTAATATTATGTAAAATTTCAATGGTTTCTTCAATAGAAGTAGGTTCGATCATTATCTTTTGAAAACGACGCTCTAAAGCCCCATCTTTTTCGATATACTGTCTGTATTCGTCTAAAGTAGTTGCCCCAATACATTGTAGTTCCCCTCTTGCCAGCGCCGGCTTAAGCATATTGGATGCATCTAAAGACCCGGTTGCACCTCCCGCTCCAACTATCGTATGAATCTCGTCTATAAAAAGAATTATATCATCATTTTTTTGAAGCTCATTCATAAGTGCTTTCATACGTTCTTCAAACTGTCCGCGATATTTGGTGCCGGCGACAAGACTGGCTAAATCTAAAGAGACAATTCGTTTGTTGAATAAAATACGAGAAACTTTGCGTTGTACAATTCGTAAAGCCAAGCCCTCTGCAATTGCAGATTTACCAACACCGGGTTCCCCAATTAGCATTGGATTATTCTTTTTGCGCCTACTTAAAATCTGTGAGACTCGTTCTATTTCCTTCTTTCGACCCACTACAGGATCAAGTTTGTCGTTAAGAGCTAATTCCGTTAAGTCACGACCAAAATTATCTAAAACAGGTGTTTTGCTTTTATTTCCGGGTTGTTTTCTACTGGATTCAAATGGTTTTTTGGGTTTGTCCTCCATTTTACCACTTTCTTCTGATGGAAAATCACTTTTAGGATCATTCGTTTTAGCATCTGATTTGTATAAAAAATTATATTCATTTCGTGCTACTGCATACGAAGTGTTGTACTTATAAAGTATTTTGGCAACGGGATCATTGTCGTTACGTAAGATACACAAGAGCAAATGTGCCGTGTTTATAGCATCATCTTTGTATAATTTAGCTTCTAAAAAAGTCGTTTTTAAAGCTTTATCGGCTTGTTTTGTCAAATGTAAGTTTCTGTTGGGATTCTCGGACAAATCACTTTCTTTCTGTGTGAGACCCTCCAATTTATTCCGTAAATGTCTTAGGTTGTTGCCCAAAGAATTCAATATGGTAACCGCCTTACCTTCACCTTGTCTTAAAATTCCTAGCAGTAAGTGTTCTGTACCAATATAATCTTGTCCTAGTCGCAAAGCTTCTTCCTTGCTAAAAGCAATTACATCTTTTACTTTTGATGAAAAATTATCGTGCATTTATTCGTTTTTTTATTAGGTAAAATTAGGCCTTTTTTTGATTTTAAAAAGTAAAAAATTGCATTTAATTTATCATATTAATTCAAGTATATTATTTCTTTCTGTATATCAATTAATTACAGCTTTATAAATGTTGATTTAATTGTTGATAAGTCCCCTAAAAACAACGAAAAAAAATACGACAAAAAAACCTTAAAAATTGTAAATTGCGTATCTTAATTTTTATACTAAATTAACAATTACAAATATGAATTCCGGAGAGAAGATAATACCTGTAAATATAGAAGAACAGATGAAAACTGCCTACATTGATTATTCGATGTCGGTTATTGTATCACGTGCCCTGCCGGATGTGAGAGATGGTTTAAAACCAGTACATCGTAGAGTCTTATTCGGCATGCACGAATTGGGTATTAAAGCAACAGGCAGTTATAAAAAATCTGCTAGAATAGTAGGTGAAGTATTAGGAAAGTATCACCCACACGGAGATACGTCAGTATATGATTCTATGGTTCGTATGGCACAACCTTGGAGTGTGCGCTATTTAATGGTTGACGGACAAGGAAACTTTGGTTCTATAGATGGAGATAATCCGGCAGCCATGCGTTATACGGAAGCGCGTATGAAAAAAATATCGGAAGATATGTTGGGCGATATAGAGAAAGACACAGTGGATCACAGGTTGAATTTTGATGATACGCTCTATGAACCAACCGTACTACCTACACGTATTCCTAATTTATTGATAAATGGAGCCTCGGGTATTGCTGTTGGAATGGCGACAAATATGGCTCCTCATAATCTGACAGAAGTAATTAACGGAACCATAGCCTATATAGAAAATAATGCCATTGAAATTGATGAGCTTATGGAATATATCAAAGCTCCTGATTTTCCAACCGGTGGAATTATTTATGGTTATGAAGGGGTAAAAGAGGCTTTTCATACCGGTAGAGGTCGTGTTGTAATGCGAGCAAAAGCGCGAATTGAAGAAATAAAAGGTCGCGAAACCATTATTGTTACCGAAATCCCTTATCAAGTTAATAAGGCCGATATGATCAAGAAAACGGCTGATATGGTGAATGAAAAAAAACTGGAAGGCATCTCAAACATCCGCGATGAATCCGACCGAAAAGGAATGCGTATCGTTTATACCTTAAAACGCGATGCAATTCCCAATGTCGTATTAAATAAATTATTCAAATACACGGCTTTACAAACATCATTTAGTGTCAATAACATAGCCCTTGTTAACGGACGTCCGGAACAATTAAACTTAAAGCAACTCATACATTACTTTGTGGAACACAGACATGAAGTAGTGGTTCGTCGAACTAAATTTGAATTAGATAAAGCTGAAAAAAGAGCACATATCTTAGAAGGACTCATTATCGCATCCGATAATATTGATGAAGTTATTAAATTAATTCGTTCTTCCTCTAATGCAGACGAGGCCAAAATGAAATTAATCAAGCATTTTAAGCTTTCTGAAATTCAAGCCAAAGCCATTGTGGAAATGCGCTTACGCCAATTAACAGGTCTTGAACAAGACAAACTCCGCTTAGAATATGAGGAGATTATGAATTTTATAAAGGATATGAAAGATATCTTGGCTGATGAATCACGTAGAATGCAAATTATAAAAGATGAATTACTCGAAGTAAAAGATAAATATGGAGATGAAAGACGTTCTGAGATTGAATATTCCGGTGGAGAATTAAATATTGAGGATATGATTCCTAATTCTAAAGTATTGATTACAATATCACATGCCGGTTATGTGAAACGAACAAATCTGGATGAATATAAAGTTCAAAATCGAGGAGGTCGTGGTCATAAAGGAGTTGCTACTCGTAGTGAAGATTTCTTAGAAAATATGTTTGTAGCGACCAACCACCAATACATGCTGATTTTTACTCAAAAAGGAAAAGTCTTTTGGATGCGTGTTTTTGAAATTCCGGAAGGAAGTAAAACAGCAAAAGGACGTGCGATACAAAACCTGATCAACATTGAGAATGATGATAAAGTAATGGCATATTTAGTGACTCAAGACCTCAGAGATGAAGCCTATGTCAATACACATTATGTGATTATGGCAACAAAAAAGGGACAGGTTAAAAAAACTTCTTTAGAACAGTATTCTAGACCCAGAACTAACGGTATCAACGCGATTACTATTAAAGAGGGAGATGAATTATTAGAAGCCAAATTAACAACAGGCGACAGTCATATAATGTTGGCGGCAAAATCCGGTAAAGCAATACGTTTTGAAGAGTCAAAAACGCGACCAATGGGACGTACAGCTTCAGGTGTTCGAGGTATTCGAATTAATAAAGAAGATGAAGTAATAGGAATGGTCGCTATTGATGAAAACGAAAGTAATATCTTAGTGGTTTCTGAAAATGGTTATGGCAAACGCTCTAGTCTGGAGGACTACCGTCTGACAAATAGGGGCGGAAAAGGAGTAAAAACTATTAATATTACAGAAAAAACCGGTAACTTAGTCGCCATAAAAAATGTCACCGATGAAGATGACATCATGATTATCAATAAATCAGGTATCATGATACGTATGGAGGTGAAAAATTTACGTGTGATGGGCAGAGCTACTCAAGGCGTACGTTTGATAAATATCAAAGAAAATGACGCCATCGCTTCTGTTGCAAAAGTTGTTCATGAAGAAGAACCGGAAGCGGAAGAAAATGAAAATGGTACGGATATTGATTAGAAGTTTATAGCGTAACTCAAAATAAAATAGAAATTTAAATAATTATTAAAAATGAAAAAAATAATCACTTTACTTTTGGTAGTCTTGATCAACACAATCAGTTTTGCTCAAAAGCATGAACTCAGAGAGGCTTTAAAAACTTTGGAAAAGAATAATTATACAGAAACACTAAGTGCTTTAAACAGGGCTCAACCCTTAATAAGTAACGCAAAAGATAGATACAAAACACAGTATTATTTTTTATTGGGAAAAGCTTTATATGCAAATGGGACCACTCCAGATAGCTTTGTAAAATCAGCTGCGGCATTTAGCACACTTTTTGAATTAGAAAAAAATACTTCTTTAAAATACACAAACGATGCTGCCGGAATTGTCAACGCAATGGTTACTAAAGTTGTTGATGGTGCAAGTGCTAATTATAGCAAAGCGATCTTGTTAAACAAATCACCGGACACTAGAGAGCGCTCAGTAGTCCTATTTAAAAAAGCAGCAAAAGGTTTTGAAACCGTCTATGCCATTTCTAGTAGAGATACAGCTTTTATTCAAAATAGCGCATTAGCATATCATTTTTCAAATGATTTTGAAAAATCTAATGAAAATTATCAAAAACTACTCGATTTAGGATATACGGGTATAAGTACTCGCTATTCCGCAACAAGCACTGTTAATGGACAGAAGATTCAATTTCCATCTAAAAGTGAAATGGAAAAGCAGATTAAATTAAAATTAGCCGCTGACCCTGTCGTTGATGTAAGAAAGTCTCAAAGAAATGGAATTGTTAAAATGATTGCCAAGAATTATATAGCACTTAAAGACAATGAAAGAGCTTTAGTAGCTATTAAAGAAGCAAAAAAAGTAACTCCTAATGATTACGGTTTGTTGGTAGATGAAGCAAATGTGTATTTTGCTATGGGAAATAAAGCCAAGTTTAAAGAAAAATTAGAAGAGGCTGTTAAATTAAACCCAACAGATCCTATGTTGCATTATAATATTGGTGTAATGAAAATGGAACTCAAAGATAATGAAGCTGCCATACGTAGTTTTAATAAAGCGATTGAATTAAAACCCGATTATACAGATGCCTACAACAATATTGGAGCCGCAATATTAGCCAAAGCAGAACCTATCGTTGAAAAAATGAATCAAAATTTGAACAATTTCAAAAAATACGATCAATTACAAGCGCAACAATTAGAGGTGTATCGAGAAGCTTTGCCATTTTATGAAAAAGTTTATAAAATGGGTAAGACTAATAGGAGCGTGATTCAAACACTTATAGGTATTTATGAAAATCTTGAGATGGGTACGAAAGCAAAAGAATTGAGAGCTGCGTATGCAAAACTTAAATAATATTATTTTTTAACGTTTTAAAAAACCTGATTGCGCACACTTTCAGGTTTTTTTTATCTTTTAAATTATGTCAAGAATCCTAGCCTTAGATTATGGTGAAAAAAAAACGGGAATTGCCGTAACAGATGAACTGCAACTAATTGCAAGTGGTTTAACTACAGTTGAAACTAAGTATTTACTGGAGTTTTTAAAAGATTATTTTAATAAGGAATCCGTTGAATTAATTCTTGTAGGAGAACCGAAAACACTGATGAACAAACCCAGTGAAAGCGAAAAATTAATCACAGTATTCCTGAGAAAATTAAAAAATATTTTTCCGAATATGACCGTTAAAAGAATCGATGAACGCTTTACGTCAAAATTGGCGTTCCAAACGATGATAGATAGCGGTTTAAAGAAAAAACAAAGACGAAATAAGGCATTGATTGATGAAATTAGCGCGACCTTAATATTGCAATCATATTTGTATTATAAATAGGTTTATAAGGTGTTTTTAGCGCTAATCTCGATAACTATCCGAACTCTAGTGATTTAATCATCCCCATTTGTGTATCAATATTTAACCTATTAATTTCTTATTATTTTACCATACTATAGTATCTTTGTCAAACCCTTATGGAATTATAATTATATTTACCCTAAACTCATACTTTAAAAATGAAACGAATTACAAAACTTTTATCGGCTTTCTTAATAATTACAAATTTGTTTGCTTCTGCACAAAATAACAATAACGACCTTCTAAAGAATGGAACTATTGATAAGCAATTTGAATATGTCTTAAAGAAATCCAGTAATTACCGAAATTATAAAGTTGTCAAAACAAGTTTATTAAACACCCTTAAATCGCATGTAAATGACAGTATTAAAAAAGCAAAAAATACACTTATAGAATTTGAGCGTTTAATTGAGAAACACAAAAATGAATATCAATCAGCTCAACAAGAATTAGTAAGCTTAAAAGAAGAGCTTAAAGAGGTTACAGAATCTAAAGATGTCATAAAATTACTTGGAATCCCTTTAAATAGAAGTCTATATAAAACAGTCATGTGGTCTATAATTGCCTTTTTGGTGTTTGCCCTTTTGTATTTTATTTACCTTTTTAAAAATAGCAATCAAATTACAAAGAAATGTTTGTCAGATTATAAAGAGTTGGAATCTGAGTACAATGTTTACAGGACACGATCTTTAGAACGCGAACAAGTAATAAATAGAAAGTTACAGGACGAAATTAATAAACACAAGAAGTCTTAATTCTTTTTCTCATTTTTTTAACCTATAGCTAGTTGTTTCCGGGATTGTTGTTTTTACGATTTGGGATATACGATTTACGATTGTTGTTTTTCTTAATACTTCTTCTAGCTTCATTGAGCGATTCTAATAGCTAACATCTAATAGCTGTCTAATATCTTTTATCGGACAACAGTGTTTTTTATGTAAACCTATACTAGAAATAGGTATCTTTGTAAACTTACTTTTATGTATAAAAATGATGGATATACAATTTAACAGCAATGAAGATCACAATAAGTTGGAAATAAGTCTTCTGAAAAAAAGATTATTACACGTTTATAAAGGAGGAGGGACGAAAAGATTAGAGAAAGAACACAATAAAGGAAAACTAACTGCAAGAGAGCGCGTTAATTTTTTATTAGATAAAAATTCACAAAACATTGAAATAGGGGCATTTGCAGGATATGAAATGTATAAAGAATATGGCGGTTGTCCTGCCGGAGGTGTCGTTGTTTCAGTTGGCTATATAGCCGGTAAGCAGTGTGTTGTTGTTGCCAATGATGCGACTGTAAAAGCTGGTGCTTGGTTTCCAATAACAGGGAAAAAGAATTTAAGAGCACAGGAAATAGCTATTGAAAATAGGTTACCAATTATTTATTTAGTGGACAGTGCCGGTGTTTTTCTTCCCATGCAAAATGAAATTTTCCCCGACAAAGAACATTTTGGTAGAATATTTCGAAATAATGCTTTAATGAGTAGCTTGGGAATAACTCAAATAGCAGCTGTGATGGGTAGTTGTGTTGCAGGCGGAGCCTATTTGCCAATTATGAGTGATGAAGCGATTATGGTAGATAAGACTGCGAGTATTTTTTTAGCAGGAAGCTATTTAGTTAAAGCGGCAATTGGCGAAAAGATAGATAATGAAACATTAGGTGGCGCAACAACACATAATGAAATATCCGGTGTTGCTGATTACAAAGCTTCTGACGATAATGATGCTTTACAAAAAATAAAGCGTATTGTTGGGAAAATTGGCTCTTTTGAAAAAGCAGGCTACAATCGAATCAAGGCTGAAAAACCTAAAAAAAATACAGAGGAAATATTTGGAATTTTACCCAAAACGCGTACGGAATCGTATGATATGAAAGAAATTATAGATCGTTTGGTAGACGATTCCGAATTTGATGAGTACAAAGCTGATTATGGAAAAACATTGCTTTGTGGTTATGCACGTATTGATGGATGGGCAGTTGGAATTGTTGCCAATCAACGAAAAGTGGTTAAAAACTCTAACAAAGAGATGCAATTTGGTGGCGTTATTTATTCCGATAGTGCTGATAAAGCAACTCGTTTTATCGCTAATTGTAACCAGAAAAGAATTCCACTTGTATTTTTACAAGATGTTACCGGCTTTATGGTCGGAAGCAAAGCTGAACACGGTGGTATTATAAAAGATGGAGCTAAGATGGTTAATGCTGTCGCCAATTCAATAGTCCCAAAAATTACAATTATTATTGGAAACTCGTATGGTGCCGGCAATTATGCTATGTGTGGAAAAGCCTATGACCCAAGATTGATTGTTGCTTGGCCATCGTCTCGATTAGCGGTAATGAGTGGATCTTCTGCCGCAAAAGTCTTGTTACAGATTGAAACAGCTTCTCTTAAGAAAAAAGGAGAAAAAATTACAGAAACACAAGAAAAAGACCTCTTTGACAAAATTAAAAATAAATATGATAATGAAACATCGCCTTATTATGCAGCAGCTCGATTGTGGACAGATGCTATAATTAACCCTATGGATACTCGTAAGTGGATTAGCATGGGGATTGAAGCAGCAAACCACGCTCCTATTCAAAAAGCTTTCAATATGGGTGTTTTACAAGTATAAAAAACGAAACTCTAAAAACTAAAAAAGGCCATTTACCCGAGGTAAATGGCCTTAAAAATAATCCATCAATTCAAATGTAATTTAATGAAAAAATCTGTCTTTGTTTTAACTATTTTAAAAGATTTAGAGTAGTTTAACAAAAACTGAATGGTCTCTTTTTTTGGTTGCAAACGTTTGGCATTTGCATTTTTCGTGTAAAGTTTCATCATACATTTATTGCTATATTCAAATATATAACGAAACCTTTTTTTAAATATTGTACTCGAAAGAACTTATTAACCGGAGTTATTAATGTAAAACTATGTTATGAGCTTCAATTAACTTTCTCATATTAATAAGAGCATAACGCATACGCCCTAAGGCTGTATTAATGCTGACTCCTGTTATTTCAGCGATTTCTTTAAAACTCATTTCACGATACATACGCATGATGAGCACTTCCTTTTGATCCTTGGGTAATTCTTCGATTATTCTTTTAACATCTTCATATACCTGCTCCTTGACAAATTGATTTTCAACATTTAAAGATTCATCTTTTAAAATTGAAAAAATGTCAAATTCATCGGTATTGTCAAATACTTTTATTTTGTTATTCTTCCTGAAAAAATCAATTACCAAATTGTGAGCTATACGCATGGTCCAAGGTAAAAATTTACCTTCTTCTCGATAATTTCCCTTTTTTAAGGTATTAATTACTTTGATAAAAGTGTCTTGGAATATATCTTCAGTAGCATTTTTATCGAGAACCTTTGAATAGATAAAACTGTAAATACGATTTTTGTATTTATCAATCAACAGCCCTAAGGACTTTTCATCACCATTGATAAATCGGGAAATTAGTATTGCATCAGAGACTGCTTGGGTCCGCATAATTTACCATTTTTAAAAGGCAAAAGCCTTTATTGTTTGAAAAAAATAAAAAAGTAAATATATGCTATAGAAGTATCTTTTAGTTAATTAGAATACAAATATGCGAGTCATTTTTGACTTATGCAAGTTTTTAACTAAAAAAAACAAAAATATTTTTAAAAAGCAAGTAGGATCTAAGTACTTATTATGGCGTATCGCTATCTAAATAGTCCGGAATATCATCAGCATCAGCATCGTCATTTCTAGGATCTCCATCTCCATCTGCATCTTCATCTTTGGTCAAAACTCCATCTCCATCATCGTCATCATCAAGATAGTTAGGGATTCCATCTTCATCGGTATCGTCATCAGAATATTTTCCATCCTCATTTATATCTTCAAACCTTGAATAGACCGTATCTTCATCGTGATCCATGTAAAAAACTTCATTTAACTCTATATAAAAAATAATTGATTCATTTGGTAATATGTCTGCGGTACCATTATTTGAATATGCCAATCCGGAAGGGATAAACAAAATGCCTTTTCCTGTGTCAGAATAAGAAAAAGTTCCATCGCCTAAATCCGTTTTTTCACCGGATTTAAAATGAATGATGCCATAACTCCACCCGGAAATTACACCTCCAAATAAATCAACCCATAATCCATAATCATTTCGATCAAAAACTTCGCCATCTAGTTTAAAGCCTTTATATATTACATTTGCTCTATCAACTCTTTCGGGTTGATCGTAAAGGCCTTGCTCTGAAACATAATGATATAGGGTATAATCTATATCTTCATCTCCTCTAGTTAAAGTCACCGTTTCTTCAAAAAGATTAAGGTCGTCATAAATTGCAGGCTCATTATTTGTGATTTCTTCCAATTCACCATCTTGATTTAGAAAATGCTCTTGCATATATTTCACTAATGAATCATTGTCTTTAAGCGCTTGAGCAGCATAGTCAAAAGGCTCATCTATTGGATCGTCTCCACAACTGGAAGCATAAATAAATAATAGAGCAATTATTAAAAGAAGTTTGTATTTCATATTATAAAAAATTCAAATTACTATTTGTGGGCGCAAGATACAATTTTTCCTATTTTTGTTTTCTAATTTAACGCATAATTAACATTAACAAAATGCGCATCGACAAATATCTTTGGTCAATCAGGTACTTTAAAACCCGTAGTCAAGCTGCTGAAGCTTGCAAAAAAGGACATGTCAGTATCAATAATAACAAAGTAAAACCATCAAAAGAAGTCTTAAAAAGTGATTTTATAAGAGTCAGAAAGAATCAAATCAATTATGAAATAGAAGTGCTTGATATTCCTAAAAATCGAGTGGGAGCCAAAATTGTGGATTTATTTCGAAAAGATGTGACCCCCGAAGAAGCATTTGATCATCAAAATTTAGTCTCGTATTCTAAATCCTACTATCGTAAAAAAGGGATGGGTAGGCCTACCAAAAAAGACCGTAGAGATATTGATGGTTTTAAAGATGATGAATCATAAATTATAATCAAAAGGCACAATTATCGCGTCAAGAATAAATAAAATGTCATACAACGAAATCTATTGGAAAGAGCAATATAAAAACAACCGAATTGGTTGGGATATCGGCTATGTGTCAACTCCGATCAAGGAATACATTGATCAACTTACAGATAAGTCTATAAAAATATTAATACCGGGTGCCGGAAATGCTTACGAGGCTGAATATTTACACAAAAGAGGTTTTGGCAGCGTCTATGTCCTAGAATATGCAGATGAACCCATCAATAATTTTCTAAAACGTGTTCCTACTTTTCCAAAAAAACACATAGTGAAACAGAATTTTTTTATGCATCAAGGACAGTATGATTTAATCATTGAACAAACTTTTTTTAGTTCTTTAAAACCTGAATCACGTATTGAATATCGCAATAAAGTGTTTGATTTGTTAAAAAAGAATGGAAAACTAATAGGATTATTATTTGAACTAGATTTTGGCCATGATTTCCCCCCTTTTGGAGGCAGTAAAAAAGAATATCAAAAATTATTCTCAAATAAATTTAAAATTGAAATTCTCGAAACAGCCTATAATTCTATAAAACCTCGTAGCAATAACGAGTTGTTCGTAAAAATGATGGTAAAGAAATAAATGCAAAAACAATTACCACCATACCACAATAAAGACCTCATATTCCTTTTCTGATATTTTAACCCAAACTAAAGGGCTTTGCTTTTTTTGTAGAGATTCTTTGATGCTGTGGATTACTTCAGAAAACAGATACCAATTCTCGGCATACTTCGGATCTACAATCCAATCTTGTTTTTTTGGAATAAAATACTTGTAAGCATCCTTGTTATATTTTACAAAGATCTCTATATCTAAATAATAACCCTTTATATTTTCTTTGGACACAAAAGGAGGAAGACTAATTTTGTGATAATATGGCAAAAACAATCTCGCCTTAAAACAGACTTCCTGTATGATGGTATCGATTTTAATATTTTGATCTTCTAAAATTTTAATCGATCTTTTATGATAAAGCAACGGAAACTGTTTGTCGCGTAATTTTGCTGTTTTGTTTAGCAAAGAATCACGCCTATTTGGGCCTATCCATCTGGCTAATTCTTCTTTAATCTTTAAATCGTATAAATATACTTTTCCACCGAGTTCAATGTGAATAACTTGTTTGTTTTTGTGGTCATAGATAATAAAATCCAATTCGCCTATCGTTTGTAGTTTTCCATTTATTTGAAGATTTTCGGCAAGTAATTCATATTGATCGGACTCCTTTATGATAAATGAAAAGAAACGTTCAAGACGATTTCCCAAACGTAAATTGTCAGGCATATCCAAACGCGAAAGATCGGTTTCTGTGAGCTCTAATTTTGGGAGTTTAAAGTTTGGAAGCACTAACATCTCCCCTGCTTTATCTAGATAAGTGTTTGATAAAAAACCTTTTAGTTGAAGGAATAATCTACGTTGTTTATTTGGCTTCTTTAGGAAAGACATATTTTAATAGATTGACAGTCGTCGATTTTTTATTATTTCTGAATAGTTTTTTTTATCCTTTAAAAGGAATAATGAACACTAAAAAACTAGCCTAGAACTTTAAGTTTAGCAAATTTTAACAACAATTGTTTGATTCCAGTTTTAAATTTTATACTTGCTTTAATGTTGGATCCTGTTCCTTCTAAGTTTAAAACTTCTCCTTTGCCAAATCTACTGTGTGATACAATATTGCCTACGGTTAAAGCAGTGTCAAATAAATTATTGTGTTTCGCCGTAGCTTCGGATACTTTTTTTAGATTTTTAGGAGGTTTAAAGCTTTCAGAAGGTCTGCGAGCAGGTTTTTTATACCGTATTTTTTGTTTGGGTGGCGTGTCAAAAATAGCCGCATCTACAAATAAGTTTCCTTTGGATTCAATTTTTAAAGGATTTTTAATATCCAAATACTTCTCATCCAATTCCATCAGAAACCTACTGGGTTCTCCATCGATAAGTTTTCCCCATCTAAAACGCATTTGTGTGTGTAGTAAATAAGCTTGTTTCTCAGCTCTGGTAAGCGCTACATAAAATAATCGCCTCTCTTCTTCCAGGTCTTCACGAGTATTCATATTCATCGCAGAGGGAAATAGCCCTTCTTCTAAACCGGCGATATACACATAGGGAAATTCCAATCCTTTTGCCATGTGCACAGTCATAAGTGTAACCACATCTGTCTCTCTTTTATCAATATCAAAATCTGTGGCAAGAGCAACATTTTCCAAGAATTCGGTAAGCGAAGTATCTCCGTCTTCAGACTCTTCTTGGACAAGAATAAAATCTTGTATCCCATTGAGCAGTTCTTGGACATTTTCTACTCGGCTAATATCTTCAGGAGTAGCGTCTTTTTCTAATTCTTTGACAATGTTTGATTTATGTACAACTTCTTTCGCTACTTCAAAAGCGTTGTGCGTTTGCATAAAGACCTTAAAACTTTTAATCAACATTGCAAAATCAGCTAATTTTCGCTTGGTACCGAGATTTAATTGAATATCAATCTTGTCTATTTGTTCAATTATCGTAAAAATGGGTTCTTTAAGTTCGTTAGCTTTTACGATTAATCTATCAAGTGTGGTCTGCCCTATTCCTCTTGTCGGATAGTTTAAAACTCGCTTTAAGGCTTCTTCATCATTGGAATTGATCAACAGACGTAAATAAGCGATTACATCTTTAATTTCTTTACGTTGGTAAAATGAGGTACCTCCGTATATCCGATACTTAATGTTTTTTTTTCGCAGTGCGTCTTCTACGGCTCTTGATTGTGCATTGGTACGGTATAATACGGCAATATCCGTATTCTTTAATTGCTTTTGATGTTTGTTTTCAAATATTGAATTGGCGATGAATCTTCCTTCTTCAGCATCGGATAACAATTGCATTACAACAACCTTTTCTCCAAAATCATTTGCTGTCCATAATTCCTTATCTAGCTTAATTTTATTCTTTTCAATAACAGAATTCGCTGCACGAACAATATTTTTAGTAGAACGATAATTTTGCTCTAATTTAAAAGTTTTTACATCGCTGTAGTCCTTTTGAAAATTTAAAATATTATGAATATTAGCCCCTCTAAAGGCATAAATACTTTGTGAATCATCTCCTACGACACAAATATTTTGAAAACGATCTGCTAATGCTCTAACAATTAAATACTGCGAATGATTTGTGTCTTGGTACTCGTCGACTAAAATATATCTAAAACGATCTTGATATTTCGCTAATACTTTCGGAAATCGTGTGAGTAATTCATTGGTACGTAACAATAAATCATCAAAATCCATCGCTCCGGATTTAAAACATCTTTCTACATAATGATGATAGATTTCTCCCATTTTAGGACGTTTTGCCATCATATCGGATTCTACAAGCTCAGGATTGTTAAAATAAGCCCTTACCGTAATCAAATTGTTTTTAAATTTTGAAATTCGTGAAGCAATTATTTTTGGCTTGTACAAATCTTTATCCAAATGCATTTCCTTAATAACACTTGCTATGGAACGTAGTGAATCTTGAGCATCGTAAATGGTAAAATTAGTAGGAAAACCCAATTTAGTAGCTTCAAAACGTAAAATCTTGGCAAAGATAGAATGAAAAGTACCCATCCATAGATTTTTTGACTCACTTTCTCCAACAACAGATGCAATACGATTTTTCATCTCTCGTGCTGCTTTGTTTGTAAAAGTTAAGGCCAAAATATTAAAAGGATCAATTCCCTGTTCCATTAAATAAGCAATACGATAGGTCAATACTCTCGTTTTCCCCGACCCTGCTCCGGCAATAATAATCATAGGACCTTCTTTTTGCAGGACTGCTTTTTGCTGGACTTCATTGAGATCTTCTAAGTATTTTGACACGATTAGCTAAAATTAGGATTTTAAATGCTCTGCCAAAAATACAACTATTGGAAACTAGTTTCAAGGATTAATAAATAAGTTTTTAACAGATCATTAGTACAAAAAATTTACAGCCGATAAAGCCTCTAAAAAATTTATGCAACCTACTGATTTTGAGAAGGAATCAACAATACAAAAAAAAATTGCATTATTCGACAGTGTCCAATTCTTAAGATTTTTAGCTAATTTAGCAGCATCTTTTAGGCACTTTACACAAAACAAATTCCTGCAAAATGAATTGACTGAATACTCCTCTATTTAGATTTAAATATTCTTGATAGCTGGGTACTTGCTGTAATAAATTTTGTATTTTTACACCTCCTAAATAAACTACGGTATGAAGTATGTAAGCAAATTGTTTGCAGTGAGTATTTGCAGTGTATTATTATTCAGCAGTTGTCAGCATCCAGTTTCTGAAATATCAAAAGTATTTTCTTGTAAAAATATTGAGATAACCGAGGAATTAGAAAGGGTAGATGACTTTAAGCAAAACTTTAGTATAGCAGTTCCAAAACGATGGAAAACAAAGCTTTATTATGACAATATGGAGTCTGAAATATTTTCTGCGGACACGATAAAAACAATAACAGACACCTATATAATGGACTTTTCTTCTCGGATAGGTAGCATCGAAATAGACGATGTATTAAAGGAAAAAGTGCGACAAAAAACGATGAATAATAATTTAGAAATGATTGAGGAAAGCTTTCATAATTTTAAGGGTTATGCCGCTTACGCACATTTGGGAAAAGGAAAAAGTAAAGGAATGGACTTATATGTATTTCAATACTATATAAAGATTAATAACGACAAATATATGCTCATTAAAACAGAGTTTTACGGAGAGGAGAATTTTGATTCTCGTTTTTGTGAGTCGCTTGCACTAATCGAGAAAATTAAAATTCAAAACTAATTATAACCAATAACATTTTAAAATAATAATCATGCAAACTTTAATCAATCGTTTTTTTAAATACATTAAAATTGACACGCAATCTGACCCCAATAATGAAGCAGTATTTCCAAGTACCGAAAAACAATGGGATTTAGCCAATTTATTGGTTAAAGAACTCAAAGAAATAGGTATGCAAGACGTGAGTATTGACGAAAATGCTTACATAATGGCTAGCTTACCTTCAAATGTAGATTATAAAGTACCTAATATTGGCTTTATAGCACATATGGATACAAGTCCTGATTTTTCCGGCACCGGTGTAAATCCTCAAATCCATGAAAATTACGATGGAAAAGATGTGGTTCTTAACGAAAAAGAAAACATCGTGATGACCACTGATTATTTTGACGATTTATTGATGTATAAAGGTCAAACACTTATTACTACAGACGGAACAACACTTTTAGGTGCAGATGATAAAGCGGGAATAACTGAGATAATGACCGCTATGGAATATTTGATTGCACATCCAGAAATCAAACACGGTACTATTAAAATTGGTTTTACACCGGATGAAGAAGTGGGGAAAGGAGCTCATAAATTTGATGTTGAAAAGTTTAACGCAGAATGGGCATACACGATGGATGGAAGTCAGGTTGGAGAATTAGAATATGAAAACTTTAATGCGGCAGGTGGACGTGTAATTATAACCGGAAAAATTGTACATCCCGGATATGCTAAGAATAAGTTGGTTAATTCTATGACAATCGCTGCTGATTTTATCAAGGCGCTACCGGCAAAAGAGGTGCCCGAACACACAGAAGGTTATGAAGGATTTTTTCACTTGCACACGATGAAAGGGGAAGTAGAAGAAACCGAATTATACTATATTATTCGAGACCACGATTTGGAAATTTTTGAGAAACGCAAAGCTTTGTTTCAAAAAGTAGCGGATGATTTAAACAAAGAGTTAGGAGAGGATTTAATCAAGGTAACGATTAAAGATCAGTATTTTAACATGCGTAAAAAGGTAGAGCCTGTCATGCACATCGTTGATATAGCAGAGCAAGCCATGAAAGATTTAGGTATAAAACCTTTAATAAAAGCGATACGTGGTGGAACTGACGGTTCTCAGTTGTCGTATAAAGGACTTCCTTGTCCTAATATTTTTGCGGGAGGACATAATTTTCATGGTAAATATGAATTTGTAACTGTAGAATCTATGCAAAAAGCGACAGAAGTAATTGTTAAAATAGCTGAATTAACAGCTAAAAAATACAAGAATTAACAGACCAAATAGGCAAATAAAAAAAGGCTTTCTCAGACAAGAAAGCCTTTTTTATTTATAAATCGTGTTCTGTTATCCCTTTAGAATCTCAGCTACTTTTTTACCAATTTCCGCAGGAGATTCAACTACATGAATCCCATGTTCTGCTAAAATTCGCATTTTCGCCTGCGCTGTATCGTCTTTTCCTCCTACAATAGCTCCTGCATGCCCCATTGTACGCCCTTTGGGTGCGGTTTGCCCGGCAATAAAACTAATAACCGGTTTTCTGTTACCATCTTCTTTAATCCACTTTGCTGCATCGGCTTCTAAATTTCCACCAATTTCTCCAATCATTACAATTGCATCGGTTTCCGGATCGTTCATAAACATTTCTACAGCATCTTTTGTCGTAGTTCCAATGATTGGATCACCACCAATACCAATGGCAGTTGAAATACCCAAACCTTGTTTTACAACTTGGTCGGCAGCTTCATAGGTGAGTGTACCCGATTTCGAGACAACTCCTACTCTACCCTTTTTAAATACAAAACCAGGCATAATACCCACTTTAGCTTCTTCAGGTGTTATGACACCCGGACAGTTAGGCCCTACCAGCCTACAATCTTTTTTACTGATATAATCTTGTACTTTGACCATATCTGCAACCGGAATCCCCTCTGTTATACAGATGATCACTTTTATTCCTGCTTCGGCAGCTTCCATCATTGCATCTGCTGCAAAAGCCGGTGGAACAAATATAATTGAAGTATCTGCAGCTACTTTTTTAACCGCATCGCTTACAGAATTAAAAACAGGTTTGTCTAAATGAGTTTGACCTCCCTTTCCGGGAGTTACACCTCCCACAATGTTCGTACCGTATTCAATCATTTGTGAGGCGTGAAAAGTACCTTCTCCACCTGTAAAACCTTGAACTATTATCTTTGAATCTTTATTTACAAGAACACTCATATTAAACTATATTTTTAAACTATTATAAATTAATGCGCAAAAATAAGGCTATCAATTGCAATAAAAAAACCAATTACCTTATTTCTTTGATATTTTTTTAATTTTTTACACGTTCAATATAAGTGCCTTTTTCGGTGTCTACTTTTATCAAGTCGCCTTCGTTTATAAATAAGGGAACATTGACACGAGCTCCTGTTTCAACAGTAGCAGGTTTTGTAGCATTTGTCGCAGTATTTCCTCTAACACCCGGCTCAGTTGCTGTTACTTCTAAAGTGACATTTTGAGGCATATCAACCGATAAGGGTTGCTCGTCTGAAGCACGGACTATTATCGTTACTATTTCTCCTTCTTTTAATAAATCAGGAGCGTCCAATACTCCTTTTTGAAGCGTGATTTGATTGTAGTCATCCGTATTCATAAAGTTGTAAGTAACACCGTCTGCATCTGCGTATAGATATTGATATTTTCTAGTTTCAACACGAACCTCTTCTATCTTATTACCTCCCGAAAACGTGTTATCCAATACTTTTCCGGTTGTCAAACTTCTTAACTTAGTTCTTACAAAAGCAGGTCCTTTCCCGGGCTTTACGTGTAAAAATTCTATTATTTTATACGTGTCATTGTTGTAAAGAATACAAAGTCCTTTGCGAATATCAGAAGTTGATGCCATTTTGTTTTAAATTTTAATTTTTCTATTAATAATTAGCTGTTTGTAATTAATTCGAGAATAGTTAACTGTTGTATATACTCGTATAACCTTTCATAATTCCTCGTTTGGAATCTTTGATAAATTGAATGATTTGATCTCTTTCTCGACTCGCCTGCATTTCAGCCTCTAGGATACCTAGAGCCTGAGTTGTGTTGTAATTCTTTTGATAAATGATACGATAGATATCTTGTATTTCTCTTATTTTTTCACTTGTAAAACCTCTTCTACGCAATCCTATCGAATTAACACCAACATACGAAATAGGTTCTTTTGCTGCTTTGGTATAGGGTGGAACGTCCTTTCGGACAAGCGAACCCCCTGAAACCATTGCGTGATCTCCAATGTGGATAAACTGGTGGATAGCTGCTAAACCTCCAATAATCGCATTATTACCAATAATAACATGCCCTGCTAATGCAACGCCATTTACAATAATCGCATTTTCACCTAACACACAATCGTGTGCAATGTGTGCTGTTGCCATAATCAAACAATTATTACCTACCCTTGTTTCGCCCGAAGCTTTTGTACCTCTATTGATCGTAACAAATTCACGTATGGTAACATTGTCACCGATAACAACCAATGAATCTTCTCCTTCAAATTTTAGATCTTGAGGTATAGCAGAAATTACGGCGCCTGGAAAAATTCTACAATTTCTTCCAATTCGGGCTCCTTCCATTATCGTAACATTAGAACCAATCCAAGTTCCTTCTCCTATGATAACATTGTTTTCAATATTTGTAAAAGGCTCAATGACAACATTTTTAGCCAGTTTTGCTCCCGGATTTACGTATGCTAATGGTTGATTCATAATTATTTAGGATCTTATTTTCGTACTATTTGAGCCATTAATTCGGCTTCGACTACCAATTTGTTATTGGCATACCCGTAGGCTTGCATATTGCAAATTCCGCGTCTTATGGGTGTAATTAATTCTGCTCTAAAAATTAAAGTGTCTCCGGGTAGCACTTTTTGTTTAAATTTAACTTTATCCATTTTCATAAAATAAGTCAAATAATTTTCCGGATCTGGTACCGTACTCAAAACTAACACGCCTCCACATTGTGCCATGGCTTCGACTTGTAATACACCGGGCATAACAGGTGCTCCCGGAAAATGTCCAATAAAGAAAGGTTCGTTCATCGTGACATTCTTCATTCCTACAACGTGTCTGTCAGACAGTTCAATTATTCTATCAATTAAAAGAAAAGGAGGCCTGTGTGGTAAGATTTCCATTATTTGATGAATATCCATTAAAGGCGGTTGATCTAAGTCAAATTGTGGAATCTTATTTCTCTTTTCTAATTGTATAATTCTCGCTAATTTTTTAGCAAAATTAGTATTGATTTTATGTCCGGGCTTTGTAGCGATAACTTTACCTCTAATTCTTACACCTACCAAAGCTAAATCTCCAATTACATCTAATAATTTATGACGTGCAGCCTCGTTGTTCCAATACAATTCTAGATTGTCAAGTATTCCGTTAGCTTGTAGGGTGATTTTTTTTCTGTTAAAAGCTTTTTTGAGCTTTTCCATTGTTTGGTCTGAAATAGGCTTATCTACATAAACAATAGCATTATTAAGGTCTCCTCCTTTGATTAGATTATTGTCTAACATACTTTCCAACTCATGTAAAAAACTGAAAGTTCTCGCTTTACTAATTTCTTTTTTAAAATCAGATAGGTGTAATAAATTAGCATTTTGTGTGCCTAATATTTTGGTCCCAAAATCGACTAGAGCCGTAACTTGGTATTCATCTGCAGGCATCAAAACGATTTCACTTCCGGTTTGCTCGTCAGTATAGGTAATATTCTCGGTTACAATGTATTCTTCACGTTCAACATCTTGCTCAACTATTTCTGCTTTTTCTAAAGTTTCTATAAATATTTTGGAGGAACCATCCATAATGGGTGGTTCAGAAGCGTTGATATCAATTATTAAATTGTCGAGATCAACTCCCACTGCCGCAGCTAAAACGTGTTCAGAAGTATTTATGACTACCCCATTTTTAACTAAGTTAGTACCTCTTTCCGTATTTACTACATAAGTTGCTTTTGCTTCAATAATCGGTGCACCTTCCAAATCTGAACGTACAAAAATAAAACCGTGGTTGACAGGTGCAGGCTTAAAAGTAAGTGTCACTTCTTTCCCTGTATGCAAACCAACTCCGGTTATAGTAATTTCTTTACTAATTGTTTTTTGTTTGGCCATTGTTAATAGATTTTAGTTGTTTCTCAATATTTGGTATTGTCTTAGGTAAATTTTTGAAATAAACATACGATTTATTCCAATCAGAATAATTAAAAGAAGGAGAACCCTGAACTATTGCTCCATTTTTAAGATTTTTGACAATACCTGATTGTGCTTGAATCTTAACATTATCTTCAATATTTAGATGTCCTACGATACCAACTTGTCCTCCAATAATGCAATTTTTACCAATTTTGGTAGAGCCGGCAACTCCTGTTTGTGCCGCAATAACCGTATTTTTACCAATTTCTACGTTATGCGCTATTTGTATTTGATTGTCTAACTTCACTCCGTCATGAATCCTAGTGCTTCCTAAAGTTGCTCTGTCGATAGTGCAAGCAGCTCCAATTTCAACATTATTTCCAATAATCACATCGCCTGTTTGAGGTATTTTTTGATAATCACCATTTTCTGTTGGGACAAAACCAAAACCATCGGATCCAATAACAGCACCTGCGTGAATAATGCAGTCGCTTCCTATAGAAGATTCAGAATAAATTTTACTTCCTGAAAAAATTATCGTGTTATCACCAATCTTTACATTATCACCAATATAAGCTTGTGGAAATATTTTTACACCGTCTCCTAATGTTACATTATCACCAATATACGCAAAAGCACCTATGTAGGGGTTTTCTCCTATTTTGGCTGACTTACTAATAAAACAAGGTTCTTCAAAACCTTTTTTATCAATCTTTACGCTGTTGTAATATGCTAGAAGTTGTGTAAAAGCTTGATAGGCATCTTTTACTTTTATCAAAGTTGTTCGGATTTCTTTTTCAGGGATAAACGACTCATTTACAATGACAATACTTGCTTTTGTACTGTATAAATGCTTGGTGTATTTCAAATTCGATAGAAAAGAAATGGATCCTTTTACCCCTTCCTCAATTTTTGATAACCTGTCAACTGTAACGGAATCATCACCAGTAATCGTACCGTTTAAAATCGTTGCTATTTGTGCTGCTGTATATTTCATTTGTGTGCAAAAATATAAAAAAAAATCGCCATATTATTCTCTGAACCAAAAGCTATTTGATTTTGTGATAAGATTAAGATTGTAAACTAACGCAATCATCAACCAAAAAGGATGTGCATATAGTGATTATTTAAACCGGATTTAATTATAGAATACAGGTTTAAAATGTAATAACAGCTCTATTTTGCACTTTGACTATCAACTGAAAAAAGTACACAAATATTTGATAAAAGACCAATCAATTCTTTTATATCTCAACAAAGCTTTTGTTTGCAAAATAAAATGTAAAGTGCTACTTAACTAACCTAGATAAACTCCGTTTAGCATGCGCTAACTCCTACAAATTTGTTTTGTTTTTTTTTAACAAATAGTTTAAGGTTTATAGCTATAATTAGTATAGTTTTGTGCGTTCAATTTTATCAGAAGATATTCGCACTGAATCTCACAGAATACATTTTTTAATCACATTTTATGTTTCACTATAAACTCTCGTATTTTTTTGCATTATTTTTCTTGTTCACAAGTTCGCTTATTTTTAGTCAACACAACTCATCGACGGATACGTACTATCAATTATTTGATCGTTATATAGGCGAAGAAAATAATAGTATTAACAACGGTTACAATGCAAACACTCAAACACGAATCATAGACAACAGTCATATCTATTTTGAGCAATCCGACTTTATAGATGCTTTTGTTATCTACAATAATCAACCCTATACTAAAAAGATTAAATACGATGTTTATAACGACCATGTGCTTGTGAAATATATTAATCAACAAAACAATTTTACATTAAAATTGAATTCTCAAATGATCGATAAATTTGAAATTGGACAGCATCAATTTGTCGTTTTAAAGAAGAATCGTTCCCTGAACAAACTATACGGAAATGGAATTTTTGAGAAAATATACACAGGAAAATCATTTGAATTATTGGCAAAACACAACAAATTAAGACATGAGGTACTGAAAGGTGATTACATCGGCTACTATTTTAATGATAAAATTACTTTCCTGTTTAAGTACAAAGGAGTCTACTATACAATCAACTCACGTAAAGATATTTTAAAAGTACTTCCTGAATATTCCAAAATCATAAAAAAAATGTACAAACGAGGAATATTACTGAACGCTTCATTTTTAACGAAACTTTTTAAACATTTAGATAATCTATAATATCGATGGATATAAAATCTTTTTTCTCCAAACTGCACCTGCTTTTTTATACATTCTTTTTAACACAAATGATGTTTGCACAACTGGATAAATCCTATTCTGTTGCATTTTCAAATCTCGAATTAAAAGATGTATTTATAGCGATTGAAGACAATTCAAATTTTTCTTTTTATTTTGATGAACACACACTTGATAAAAAAACCTATTCTAAGAATTATTCAAATCAATCAATACATTTTATTTTAAAAGATTTATTACAGGCAACTTCTGTTAATTATTTTATTCGTGATAATGATATTATTATCACTAACAACAGTATAATTAGAAGGAATTTGCCTATTAATTATTTTAAGGAGCGTAAGGATGAGGTGGCAAAAGTGATAAAGAATACACCAATCTTTCAAAAACAATTTATTTCCGAAAATAAAGGGAACTATATAATAATAGGAAAAGAATCATCGGATAATAGTGATTCCAAACATAAAGTATACGGATATGTCAGAGATCAGGAAACGGGTAGGCCAATAGCAGATCTATTAGTATATATTAAAGGGAGTAGCGTCAAAACAACAACCGACAAAAACGGTTATTATTTGCTAAAAGCCCCTACAGGTTTAAATGTTTTTGAAACAAAAGTAATCGGATTTGATGCCATTAAAAAGAGTGTGATAGTTTATGGAGAAGGAAAACTTGATTTTATTATTAAAGAAAGTACAGAAAGATTAGATGAAGTCATCGTTACTTCAAAAAAGAACGATTTTATTAAAGAAGCAGTTGTCGGAATTACAAATATAGATATCAAAGGTATAAAAACCATTCCGCTTGTTTTGGGTGATAGGGATATTCTTAAAATTGCCACTACCATGCCCGGAGTTAAAACAGCGGGTGAAGGATCCTATGGATTTAATGTCAGAGGTGGTAAAGCAGACCAAAATTTAATCCTTTTAGACAATGCAATTATTTACAATCCTTCACATCTTTTTGGCATGTTTTCCGCTATAAATCCTTTTACTACCGGTAGTGTAAATTTATACAAAGGAAGTATTTCTGCCGATCATGGTGGACGTTTATCTTCCGTTATTGATATGGAGTCCAAATCCGTAAATAAAAAAGAATTTTCAGGAGAAGGAAGTATAAGTCCCATCACCGGAAATCTCGTTTTAGAAATCCCTTTAAAAGAAGATAAAGTAGGACTGCTCACCGGCTTTAGAATGACCTATTCGGATTGGCTTTTAAAATCCATTACAAAATCAGAACCGATTAAAAGCCATGCGAATTTCCTAGATGCTATCCTTAGATATGATCATGCGATTGGTGATAAAACTAGCTTAAAGGCTACTGCCTATTACAGCAATGATGCTTTTAGCATCGCATCGGACTCAACTTATAAATACAGCAACAGAATAGCATCACTTGAGTTAAAACATGCATTTAATACTAAGAATAAAGCCTCCTTTCAATTGTATAACAGCCAATATCAATTTAATATCATAAATGATGGAAACTATACTGATAATTTCGATTTTGGATTCAATATAAATGAGACACAGTTTAAAACACTCTTTACAAAAACAATCAATTCCAAGCACAAAATCGATTATGGATTGAGTAGTAAACTCTATATAATTAACCCTGGGGAAATCAATCCTCTGGATGCTAATTCCGACGTTTTGTTCCGAAAGCAAGCCCAAGAAAAAGGTTTGGAATCTGCTCTTTTTATCAGCGATAAATTTAAAATAAACGATAAGTTTTTGTTGGATTTAGGTATTCGATATTCGTATTACTTGTCTTTAGGTGAAGGAATACAAAATGTGTACGATCCAAATTACCCACTCAGTGAAGAAACAATTTTGGAAACAAGAGAATACGGCAATTATGAAAAAATAAAATCCTATGGAAATCCGGAAGTTAGAGCTTCTATAAGGTATGCTATCAATCCTGATATTTCAATCAAAGCAGCCTACAATAATACCGTTCAATATATACACATGATGTCGAGTAATACGACTGCTTCACCGGTAGATAGCTGGAAATTATCAAATTTAAACATTGCTCCTCAGAAATCTGATCAGTACTCTCTTGGTTTATTTAGCTATTTTAAAGATAAAACCTATGAGTTTAGTTTGGAAGGCTATTATAAAAAAATGAAAGATATCTTGGATTTTAAAGTTGGTGCTGAACTATTGCTAAATGAGAACTTAGAGACTGAATTATTACAAGGTGAAGGAGAAGCCTATGGCGCTGAAATTTTGTTGAAAAAGAAAAAGGGGAAACTCAATGGTTGGATCGGTTATTCCTATTCGAGGTCTTTGATGAAGTTAGACAGTGAATTTCTTGTTGACAGAGTTAATGACGGCGCTTATTTTCCGACTAATCACGATAGACCTCATGACTTAAATGTCATCGCAAATTATAAATTGACAAAGAGATACAGCTTCTCTATGAACTTTGTTTATCAAACAGGCAGACCCATAACCTATCCTGTAGGTAGGTATACTTATGCGGGTATTGAGCAAGTTTTATACAGTGACAGAAACCAATATCGCATTCCCGACTACTATAGATTCGATTTTGGAATTAATATAGAGGGGAATCATAAAGTAAAAAAATTAGCTCATAGTTTTTGGAATATTTCCGTGTATAATGTTTTCGGAAGGAACAATCCTTATTCTATTTATTTTGTTAATGAAGATGGAGAAATTAAGGCGTATAAAACCCTTATTTTTTCAGTTCCGATTCCGACAATTACCTATAATTTTAAATTTTAAAAAATGAGAATTATTTTATTAATAGTAATCTTATTCAGTTTTTACAATTGTGTTGAACCTCACAGAATTGAAACTGAAACATATGAAGATGTTTTGATTATTGAAGGAAGAATCAATGATGTTGTCTCCGTTCAAAAAATTAAATTATCTAGAGCGCAAAGAATTGAGCAGATTGATGAAATCAGTGAATCAAATGCAACTATTTGGATTGAGGACAGCCATCAAGAAGTCTTTAGTTTTCATGAAAGCAGCAACGGAGTCTATAGCTCCAATATTGAGTTTGCAGCCCAGCCGGATACATCTTATCAATTATTTATAAGCACATCCGATGGAAAGCGTTATGAATCACAACCCGTTGATTTAACAACACAAAACGCCATTGAAAACCTCTATGCACAAACGGAAACAATTAATGGCGCAGAAGGGGTTCAAATTTATGCAACAGTGAATTCAAATGCTGATAATTCTGAATTTTATAGATATGAATTTGAGGAGACCTATGAAAGCATAATTCCTTCAGAGTACTTGAGTATTTTCGATATCCGAATCGAAAATGGACTTTATGGAGAATTCGATTTAATTATATATCCAAAAGATGAGGATGACAGCACCTGTTATACTACCGAAAACTCATCAAAATTTATTCTGTCGAATGTTTTTGAAGTCGCCGATGATAACAATTTGAGTTTTCCTGTAAATTTTTTAGAAAAAACAAATCATAAAATTAGAAATCGATACAGTATTTTAGTAAAGCAATACGTATTGACTAGAGATACTTACTTTTTTTATAAGACATTACGTGATTTAGGAAGTGTGGAAAATTTGTTATTAGAAACACAACCCGGTTTTGTCATTGGGAATGTTCACTCCGTCGATAGCGATGAAAAAGTTATAGGTTTTTTTGAAGCTAATTCGATCTCTTCGAAACGAATATTTCTCAGTTATTCAGATTTTGATTTTCCAAAACCCCAATATCCTTATGAGTGTATTGTTTATACGCTAGACTATAATGATAACACATCACTCGATGGCGATAGAAACGATCGGATTCTTATAAAATCTATTTTAAGTGGTCAAAAACCATTTAGATTTGTTGAAAAAGATTTGACACAACCAATATATACTTTTGTAAACCCGGAATGTGGTGATTGTACCACTTATTCATCTAATATAATCCCTGAATTTTGGTAAAATTATTTAAATTTTTTGTCATACTTATTTTTATAAGTACACCTTTTATCGGCTTAAGTCAATCCGGTGTTTTGTTAAAAAATATTCCTAAGGAAGAGATTAAAACTTCCGTGAATACCAATCTCTTAATGGTTGGTGAATCACTATATTTTAAAACCTATAGTTTTTTACAAAAATCACAAGAGATCAGTGCTATCAGTAAAATAGCATATATACAGCTTATTGCTGATAACAAGACCATCGTTTCTCAACTAAAAATCAAATTAGAAGATGGAATGGGCCATGGAGATTTTTTTATTCCAACAAGTCTTGAAACAGGTGTTTACAAACTTATTTCCTACTCAAATTGGTCTTTAAACAATGGAAAGAATCCCTATTCTGAAACAGATATTTTTATTATTAATCCCTACTTTAAATCAGAAAACAATTTAAAATTGCCGAAAATTGAGCTATCCCTAGACAGCTTATTTGTATCCAATCCTACGAATAAATTAAAGAGCTACCCTACGAGAAGTAAGGTTCAACTAAATATCGCTGATTTGTTGCCTGTAAATTTTAAGGGGAATTACATGATATCGGTACGAAAACAAGAACCTGTACTATTCCCTTCCGGAGCTAGTAAGGAATTCAGCACAAATAAGCAATTTAATGACCAGCCTTTTTATATTCCGGAAATTCGTGGTGAAGTAATCCAAGGAAAAGTAATTAACACAAAAACAAAGGAACCGGCATCGAATATCATTGTTGCCCTTTCCATATCCGGAAATACTTCTCTGTATAAAAATGTATTGACAAACGAACAAGGAGCCTACTTTTTTGTTTTAGATGCTCCTTATAAAAGTGGCTTTCTAGTTACGCAAATTATAAATGAGAATAGATCTGAATATTCGCTAATTGAAGATAAAAAGGAATTTCCATTTTTAAACAATTTAAGTTTTAAACGGATTGTTCTTAACTCAAATTTAGAAAATTATCTGATAGAAAAAAGTATCGATACTCAAATTGATAATGCATTTTATAAATTAAAGGAAGATAAATTCATCGCAGAAAATCAATCAAAAATATTTTTCCATACGGCAAAGAAAAAGTACATTTTAGATGATTATAATCGTTTCCCAACACTTAGAGAAACGTTTATTGAGATAATAAAAAACGCTTCGATAAAGAGAAAAAATGGACATTACTATTTTGACATTAACAATGTACAAAATCATTTGTTGAGCAAATTACCTGAGCTTGAACCTCTTGTATTAATAGATGGATTCCCTATACAGAATCACGAAACCATTATCAATATGTCTTCTTTTGATATAAAAAGTATCGAACTTATTGACGAGGTATATTTTTATGGTCCAAAGATTTATAAAGGAATTTTATCTTTTATAACCAAAAAAGAAAACTTTGCTCCGGCCGGTTCCAAAGATTACGTCTTAAAAAGAATCATACATGCTCCACAAAAGGAAAAGCAAGTTTATAGTATCGATTATAGTATTCCCGGAAAGCTTAAAAGAATCCCTGATTTTAGATCGCAACTTTACTGGAAATCTGATATTGAAATTGAGTCGAGTTCCAAAACAATTGAGTTCTATACCTCCGATCTCAAAGGATTATTTAAAGTGGTTTTGGAAGCTCATAATGCTTCGGGTGATTTTATTCGGAAGGAACAGCATTTCCTTGTGGAATAAAAGTTCCGGATAAGTTAATAATCGAAAAAAATCAGTCTTAGCTTAGAGAAGTAGTCTTATATTCAAATTAATCTCTTATTGTATTTTTAATTAATAGGATAATTTCACTGATACTCAAATCATCCACAGCAATAGACAAGTCGGCTTTCTTATAATACTTTTCCCTTCTTGCTACATGCTCTTGGATATACTCTTGCAAAAAACCTTCAGGAATATTCGTAAGCAAAGGACGTTCTACTGTTTCCGGTCGTAAACGATTGTATAAAGTGTTTGTACTTGCTTTTAGGTATATACTGAAACTTTTAGCATTTATTAATTTCATCACTCCTTTAATCAGGGGAGTTCCTCCACCTAATGCTAAAACACAAGAGTCTTCACGATTCAGTATTTCTTTTAAATATTTAAACTCTTTTTCTCTAAAAAAAGTTTCTCCCTTTTTAGAAAACAATTCAGAAATAGATAAATTTTCTTTTTTGGCGATATAGGCGTCTAAATCAATAAACGATCGGTTCAAATCATCAGCTAATTCCCGCCCTACACTAGTTTTACCACTGGCCATATATCCTAATAGCACAATTTTATTCAAGTGTCGGAAGTCCGAACTAATCAGTAAAGGTCTAATTCCCTTGCTCTTTGGTTTTGAAAATAACTGTTTTGACACAACCTTAGAGACTTCTTTTTTATCTTTTTGCATCTGCTTTAAATTGAGTACAAATATGAATAAAATTATGTAATTTTGCCAATCTTATTAAAGCGCACATGGTGAAATTGGTAGACACGCTAGCTTGAGGGGTTAGTGGACGTATAGTCCGTGCAGGTTCAAGTCCTGTTGTGCGCACAACTTTAGAAGGCCAAAGAGCTAAGAATAAAAGATGAGATTTTCCATTTGTTTCTTAATTCTGAATCACACAAAACTAATTGAATAGATATATGTTTAATAATTTAAGCGACAAATTAGATAAAGCTTTTCATGTTCTTAAAGGTCATGGGAAGATCACAGAAGTAAATGTAGCAGAAACTCTTAAAGAAGTGCGTAGGGCACTTTTAGATGCCGATGTCAATTTTAAAATCGCTAGGGATTTCACCAAAAGAATCAAGGAGAAAGCCATTGGTGCAAATGTATTGACTACTTTAAATCCCAGTCAGTTACTTGTTAAAATAGTAAAAGACGAACTCACTGAGTTAATGGGAGGTGAAACAGTA
Organism: Flavobacteriaceae bacterium; assembly: GCA_029942185.1. Lineage (GTDB taxonomy): Bacteria > Bacteroidota > Bacteroidia > Flavobacteriales > Flavobacteriaceae > DQTL01. The sequence goes on along the minus strand of JAOZTK010000003.1, from coordinate 9,430 downwards.
GGTGTTGACTTATCAGGATTACCTACAATCATATTAATGTCAGGTTTACAAGGTTCCGGTAAAACGACATTTGCCGGAAAACTAGCAAATTTTCTTAAGAACAAAAAAAATAAAAAACCACTCTTAGTTGCTTGTGATGTATACCGACCTGCTGCGATTACACAATTACAAGTTGTGGGTGAACAAATTGGCGTTGAAGTATACAGCGAACCTGAAAATAAAAATCCGGTTGCAATAGCAAAAAATGCGATTAAATACGCAAAGGAAAATGGAAAAAATACAGTCATTATAGATACTGCAGGGCGTTTAGCTATCGATGAAGAAATGATGACTGAAATTTCGAATATTCACAAAGCAGTTCAACCGCAAGAAACCTTATTTGTCGTTGATTCAATGACGGGACAAGATGCGGTGAATACAGCAAAATCCTTTAATGATATATTAAACTTTGAAGGAGTTGTTTTGACAAAATTAGATGGTGACACACGTGGTGGTGCCGCATTATCTATTAAATCCGTCGTCAATAAACCCATCAAGTTTATCGGAACAGGAGAAAAGATGGAGGCAATTGATGTTTTCTATCCGGATCGTATGGCTGATCGTATTTTAGGAATGGGTGATGTAGTATCTCTTGTAGAACGCGCGCAAGAACAATACGACGAAGAAGAAGCAAGAAAGATTTCGAAAAAAATTGCCAAAAACAAATTTGGATTTGATGATTTTTTAAAGCAAATTAAGCAAATTAAAAAAATGGGAAGCATGAAAGATTTAGTGGGAATGCTACCCGGCGCCGGAAAATTGATGAAAGATGTCGATATGGATGACGATGCTTTTAAAGGAATTGAGGCAATTATTTATTCCATGACACCTAGCGAAAGAAGTGAGCCAAAGAGTATCACTGCAAGTAGAAAAAAACGTATTGCTAAGGGTTCCGGCTCTAGTATCCAAGACGTAAATCAATTGATGAAACAGTTTACACAGATGAGTAAAATGATGAAGATGATGCAAGGTCCCGGTGGTAAAAGCCGTATGATGAATATGTTGGGAGGAATGAAATAAGTTAAAGAGCCTAAAACGTAAAAGTAGAACTCTCATTACTAATTTGTTAAAACAGCACACTCCATAAACCCCAGTCACATGAAATTAAAGTTTATAGATGTCATTTTTAACAACAAACTTTACAAGACACTTTTTTTTAGTCTAATAGGGATATTAATCTTTTTTTTATCCCGTAATAATGGGATGTTTTGGGACAATGTATTGTTTGCGTCAAGGTTGGGGAATCAACTCTATGAAAACAGTGTTTTTAATTGGTACATCCCCGACAGTTTTGATCCGGGTCACCCGCCTTTCTTAGGATTTTTACTCGCTATTGTATGGAAATTATTTGGACATAATTTATGGGTAAGTCATCTGCTTATATTGCCATTTTCAATAGGTCTGCTGTATCAGTTGCACTTGTTTGTCAGTTATTATGTAAAGAATACTACACTGGCATTCTTCGCATTTATATTTATCGCTGTCGACCCTACCCTATCCGCACAATTTGTGTTGGTCAATCCAGAAATAATTTCATTGTTCTTTTTCTTTTTAGCGATTAACGCCATATTGTACGACAAGTATTATTTAAAAATTGTTGCATTATTTTTCTTGAGTATCGTCAGTTATAGGAGTATGATGTTGGCTGCAGGTGTTTTTCTTTTTGAGTTTTTAAATTATGCATTTATAAATAAACAAAAAATTAAGTCCATTTTGAATACAAAGTTTATTTTGAGTTATGTACTTGGAAGTATTCCGGGCGTTTTGTTTGTTATCTGGAGATTAATGACTAAAGGATGGTTGCAATCACACCCGGATTCCCCATGGGCTGAATTGTGGCAAGTAGCTTCCCCTCAAATATTTTTAAGAAACATCCTTGTTTTAGGACATCGGTATGCTGATTTCGGTAGAGTATTTATTTTATTATTTATTATTTATAGTGTATTTCGTTTTAAAAAACTACTTTTCACAAAGGAAATCAAACAACTTTTATTACTCGCTATCACATCTGTTTTTGTAGTAACAATTACAAGTTTAATTGCTACAAACACAATGGGACACAGGTATTTTATCACTTCATTTATTGCTATTGCTCTTATAGGTTTCCTGATAATGAGTCAATTCTATAAAAACAAAAAAATTATTTATTCACTGCTATTTATAGGTTTAATTACCGGAAATCTATGGATTTATCCAAGAGATATTGCACAAGGTTGGGATGCTTCTTTAGCACATGTTCCTTATTTTCAATTGCGTCAAGACGCTATTAAATACATGGATAAAAACAATATAAAAATAGAGGAAACTGCTACATTCTTCCCAAATGCTACTCGTATTGATAACGTAGATTTAAGTGGTGATATGCGACACTTTGAAACATATACGTCTAAAAATGCTTATATTTTTTACGCCGATGTTTTCAATTTAACCGATGAGCAATACAAAAACCTGGACACGAACTATACAATTATACGGGAATTTCGAAAAAGGGGAATCCATTTGTTTATATATAAATTAAAGGACTAAATGTCGCTGAGAATGACACGTTGGATACGTTTATTTTTTATAGTTTTGTAGACGAACTATCTATTCTCCATCCATAAGCAAGTATTATTATGACTCTCAATTTTATAGACCGTTTTTTTTTAAAGAAACAGAATAGAATTGCCTTTTATACAGGCTTAGGACTAGTGATTTTTGCTTTTGCGCGCAACAATGGAATGTTTTGGGATAATATCTTGTTTAGCTCCATTATGGGGAATCACTTGTATTACCACGGTATTTTCAATTGGAATTTTCCGATTGCAATCGATACTGGACATCCGCCATTTTTAGCTTTTTTACTGGCAAGCGCATGGAAGGTTTTGGGACACAAACTATGGGTTAGTCATCTTGTGATCTTGCCCTTTATCATAGGTTTTTTTTACCAGCTTCATCTATTTGTCAACTATTATTTAAAAAATAATTTCCTAGCTTTTTTTGCTTTCTTACTCGTTGTTGTAGATCCCACTTTAAGCGTACAGTTTTTTGTTGTAAATCCTGAAATTATTTTCCTTTTCTTTTTTCTATTAGCGGTAAATGCAATTTTATACGATAAGTATTATCTGAAAATACTCGCTTTGGCCTTTCTTAGTATTATCAGTTTAAGAAGCATGATGCTCGCTGCCGGTATTTTTATTTTTGAATCGATTTCTATTTTAACAATTGAAAAAAAAGGTTTAAAAGCATTGCTAAAACCCAAATTTTTTCTGAGTTATTTGTTGGGTAGTTTACCCGGAGTAATCTATATCTTATGGAGACTTTTTACAAAAGGTTACATACAAACCCATCCGGAATCACCCTGGTCGGGATTTTGGCACTTCGCCTCTCCTGAAATATTTCTAAAAAACTTTGTGATATTCGGACATAGATTTTTAGACTTCGGAAGAGTCTTTATTTTTATTTTTCTGATTTTTAGCTTTATTCGATTCAAAAAAAAGTTGTTTACAAAAGAGGTCAAACAATTGCTATTACTTGCAATCAGTTCGATAATTGTGGTTTCTGTTACTAATTTACTCTCGACAAATACCATGGGACACCGTTATTTTATCAGTGCAAATATTGTAATTGTATTTTTGTCTTATATCATTTTGATACGGTTTTATAAAAAAAGAAGAATTATTTACAGCTTTTTGTTTATAGCTTTATTAACGGGCAATTTGTGGATTTATCCAAGAAATATCGCCCAAGGTTGGGACGCTTCACTCGCACATATCCCCTATCATAGCCTACGATTAAAAGCGATAAATTATATGGATAAAAACAATATAGAAATAGCGGAAACCGGTTCGTTTTCAATAAATACTTTTCCTATGGATGCTATTGATTTTACTGGGGATTCGCGTGCTTTTCAAAGATATAACGGGAAAAATAATTATCTTTTTTATTCAAATATTTTTAACCTTAAAGATGATGAATATTCAAATTTAGATAATAATTACGTGATTATAAAGGAGTTTAAAAAATTCAGAATACATATATACATCTATAAATTAAAAAAAAATGATACTATTAGACGGTAAACAAACAGCTGCTGAAATAAAAGATGAACTTGCATTAGAAGTAGAAAAAATAAAGAAAAACAAAGGTAAAATACCACATCTTGCCGCGGTAATCGTAGGAAATTTCGGACCCAGTTTAACCTATGTTAACAGTAAAGTCAAAGCTTGTGAACGCGTGGGGTTTAATTCTACCTTAATTGATTTGCCCGAAGACATAACCGAAGAACAATTATTACACGAATTGGCATTGTTAAATAAAGATGCTGAAATAGATGGTTATATTGTTCAATTACCGCTACCAGAACATATCGATGAACAAAAGGTTCTAATGGCAGTTGATCCCGATAAAGATGTAGATGGATTCCACCCAACCAATGTTGGTAAGATGACCTTGGATCTCCCGAGCTTTCTTTCTGCAACGCCTTATGGAATTATGGAATTATTAAAACGTTATAAGATTGAAACTTCCGGTAAAAATGTAGTGGTAATCGGTAGAAGTCATATTGTGGGACGCCCTATAAGCATCTTATTAAGTCAAAAAAGAGACTTTGGTAATGCCACCGTTACTTTGGTTCACAGTCGTACGAAAAACATAAAAGAAATTACACAAAAAGCGGATATTATCGTGGTAGCATTGGGTGTTGCAGAATTTCTTACCGGTGATATGGTTCGTGAAGGAGTAACGATTATCGATGTTGGAATTACAAGACTTAAAGACGCCACACGCAAACGAGGATATCGTTTAGCCGGGGATGTGCATTTTGAAAGTGTCAGCAAAAAAGCCGCCTATATAACCCCGGTTCCGGGAGGCGTAGGACCCATGACTATTGCGATGTTGTTAAAGAATACGCTTTCGGCAAATAAAAAGTTAAATTCTTAATAATCGACACTGATGGGATAGATGTTAGTAGGGTTCTAGGTTTTGGGTTCTTAAAAACAAAACGCTAGTTAAACCAAACAGTAAAATGTTTGATTTTTGCCAGACTTGGAATTTGATTTATATTAATCTTTTCACGATTAAACTCATTGATACCTATTTCCTTTTTATCAATTGCCATTGTAGCGTTGAGGTCATCAATATCAATATGTGCAGATGTTAAAGTATTGGTTATACTTATTGGGTAGGAAGCTATTATATCTTTAAAAGGTGAATACAAGGAAACCCCTTTCTTTGTTTTAAATCTGTTGCTGAATATTTCAACACTTTTTAGCTTTGAGAGTGAGTCATGTTGTTGAATTGGAATAATGGTCAACAGATGTTTTCCTTTTTTATCATAAATCAAATATTGGTCATCCTCTCTAAAATACTTGCTTTTTGTACCCTGGTTTGCCTTGTTTTTACTCAGTTTTTCTACTATAGAATCCTTTGCAAAAATATTTGAGAGTTCAAATACTTTAGTGGTTTTATTAAGCTTTCCAACTCTGTTCTTCTCAATTAGAAAATTTGAATTTTTACTACAACTGATACCAATTAAAAAAGTGACAACTAGTACAAAAATCGCTTTATAAATTTTCATTATTTGTGTAATTTAATTAACATGACAACTTAATAATATTGGTAGTTTAGTTTGAAAAACTCATAACATCCTGTTTTTTTTTTAAATTCTGTCAAACGAAAATGATAAAAAATGACAAAACAACCAAAAAAAAAAAAAGTGCTATTTACCGCATTAATTTTTTTAATATTCCTAAGGCACCTCTGATAAAAGTAGCACTGGTTAGTACTTTTACAACAGGATTCATACGTGTGCTTTTTCGTGAACTACTACTTGTTTTTTTCTTTTTTTCCTTCTCTTCTTCTTTGTGTTCTTTATGAACCGTATCAATTTTTTTATTTAATATTTCATAGGCACTTTCTCTATCAATTTCTTCGTTATATCTACTTGCTATTTGAGAATTATTTATTAATTCTTTTAGTTCATTTTTATCCAAAATATCCATTCTACTCATAGGAGCGCGCATCATCGTTGCTGCTAGTGGAGTCGGACGACCTTTTCTGTCTAAAACAGATACAAAAGCTTCTCCTATACCTAATTCTGTAAGAGCTTTATCTGTATCGTAATAGTCAGAATCCGGGTAGTTTTCTGAAGCTAATTTAATGGCTTTTCTGTCTTTTGCAGTAAATGCGCGTAAAGCGTGTTGTATTTTCATTCCCAGTTGTGCAAGAACATCTTGAGGAACATCTTTTGGATTTTGTGTTACAAAGTAGATTCCCACACCTTTGGAACGAATTAATTTAACCACACTTTCTATTTGAGACAGCAGAGTTTTCGATGCTTCTTTAAACACCAAATGTGCTTCATCTATAAAGATGACCAATTCGGGTTGATCACTGTCTCCTTGTTCCGGAAAAGTCGTATAGACCTCCGCGAGAAGTTGCAGCATAAAGGTTGAGAATAGTTTTGGTTTATCTTGAATATCCGTAAGTCGTAATACCGAAATAACACCACGACCGTTTTCGTCAATTCGTGTCAAATCAGCTACATCAAATGATTTTTCTCCAAAAAACAAATCCCCGCCTTGTTGTTCCAATTCAACTACTTTTCGTAAAATACTACCTGTACTCGCAGTTGAAATACGACCATATTCAGATTGTATTTCTTCTCTACCTTCATTAGTGGAGTATTGTAATATTTTTCTAAAATCTTTTAGGTCTAACAGAGGAAGTTTATTATCGTCACAATACTTAAATAATATAGAAACGATACCGGATTGGGTATCTGTAAGATTCAATATTCTAGACAAGAGCACCGGACCAAATTCAGAAACTGTCGCTCGCATTCGAACACCATCTTGTACGGAAATAGTCAATATTTCAACAGGGAAGGCTTTTCCTTTAAAGGGCAATCCTATAGCAGCTTGTCTTTCATCAATTTTTGGATGACCGGGACTTGGTTTCGCCAAACCACTTAAATCACCTTTTACATCCATCAACAATACAGGAATTCCTTTTTCAGAAAGGTTTTCAGCTAATACTTGTAAACTTTTTGTTTTTCCGGTACCTGTAGCACCGGCTATCAATCCGTGTCTGTTTAGTGTACGTAAAGGCACTTTTACATAAGCATCTTTTAGAGTTTCACCATCTAACATGGCCGATCCTAAAATGATAAAATCTCCTTTTGTTTTATAGCCTTCTGTAATATAATTGAAAAATTCTTCTTTTCGTTCCATTATTTATATAATATTTCTGTAAAGATACTATAAACCACTTCTGAATAAAGTAAATTCTTACATAAATCTTTGTTGTTTTAAAAAAATAAAGACCTATTTCAAATTTTAATTATTTTCTTTACATTAGCAGATGCTATAGCGCGGATAAAAACACCGGTGTTTTTATACGGTTGTTGCTACCAATTTGAAAAAAACATATGAGATTAATAAAAATTGCTCTATTCCTTATTTTAACATTGACAATCCAAACAAAAGTTTCAGCGGAAACTTGGGACGAACCTTGGCAAAAGGAAATAATAAAAAGTGCCGACTATTTTGTTTTAGCAAAAGTCTTAAGTAATATTGATAGTATTGGAACTGAAATTGAAATCTTAAAATATTTTGGAAATCAAAAACTGGAAGGGAAAATTTTAATAAATGGATTTTCTCTTTTAAATATGACAAGCTCTTCAGGTCACGGAACTCATTTGGATTTTGAAAAAGACCAAATTATCTACTTTCTATTGACAAAAAGGAAAGATGGAAATTATGCAATTCCTACACCAACTTCTGGATTTGCAGTTTTAGATGAAGATAAAAATGTTTACGCAACTTATAGACACAGTTATCACCAAGCGTTAGTTCCGCAAGTTATTTATGAAAAAACATATACCGAAATTTGGAATTACTACAAGACATCTGAATTCAATAGAGAAAACGTACTTCAACTTATAAATGAAAATATAGACAAAGACCCAGCAGGTTTTGATGAAAATGAAATCTCAACTTTCTTTCTTCAACACGCAACATTAGAAACAGCTTATCTTTTAGATATATCAATTGGGCTTGAAAGACTTAAAAAGTTTGTGGAATCTGATAATTTTCATTCAAGAGTTTCTGCATTACAACTGTTATCGAATTTAAATAACGAAGAAACTAAAGACTATTTATTCGATTTTGTGAATAATGAACAGAATGAAAACTTTGAAAAAGTAATTGCAATTTGGTCTTTAAGTAAAATTGGCGGAAAGAAATACAAAGAAAAACTATTGGGAATTGTGGAAAATCAATCGGACGAAGAAACAGGATTTGGTGGAAATATAATGGACCCAAGAGTTGGAACACATTTTCCAAGTCCGAAAGGAGCAATTGAAAAACTGAAATAAAAACTGGTGGCAACAAAGGTAATCGTTGCACAAGCGACACAAAACAGTAAAAAAATGACACTTTAGGTCGTTTTTAAGCAAACTTCACTTTTTTCTGTATAAAATATTTGTAATTTTTTGAAAGGCTTAAAAAGGCTTATTTGGACGACTACAGCCTCTTTTATTTGTTTTAAACAAAAAGCAAGTCTTTGCTTGTAGCCTTAGTGTTTTTAAAACTCTACAAGCATCAAAATAATTTTTACTTTTAGGGAAATTAACAAAACTAAGTACGGTATAAGTTACTTATTGACGTAATATGTTAACTTTGGCTATTGAAATGTGAGTTTGTGCGCAGACTCCCGTTGGCAACTATAAAAAAATACTATGAAAAAAGAAGAACTAAGTGAAAATAATATTGATAAGGAAAATATTGAATACGGAAAATTTTGGATAAGAACAGGAGCTTATTTGACTGATGCAATTATATTAATGCTCATAGTTTTACCCGTTACTTATCTCAATATTACTGAATATAAAAGTTTTAGCCTGTATTTGATATTGGCATTAATAGGGTTTTTCTATAAGCCTCTGATGGAATATTATTTTGGAGCAACAATTGGAAAATATGCATTAGACTTAAAAGTAACTGATACGGACTTTAATAAATTGACTTTACAACAATCATTTCTAAGAAGTTCAATATTAATTTTACCTACTTTATTCTTTATTCCAATATCTTATTTAGCTTTTAATAATCCAGAAATTTTAAAAATAAATTCATTTGTTGAATATGGTCAAGCAATAGCCCTCAATTATCCAATGCAAAATTATATCACAAACCTAATGCAGTTAATTCTTGTCGTTGAAATAATCTTTTTGCTGACAGACAAAACAAAAACGGAAAGAGCATTACATGACAGAATAGGAAAAACATATGTAATTAAAACTAAAAAGGAAAAATAACAGACTATAACTCTGAAAAGTTACAGTTGCCAACAACTGTAATCGTTGCACAAGCGACACAAAACAGTAAAAAAATGACACTTTAGGTCATTT
>JAOZTK010000002.1 GCA_029942185.1 Flavobacteriaceae bacterium | reverse complement strand
CATGAGTCAGTACGAATATGCTGTAAACAAGTACTTCAATTTAGGACCAGAAGTAACCGAATAGATTTCAACTAAACAGATTCACTAGGATACTAATGATTGTCAGATTTTTTGTACTTTCGTTACATTAAGTTCATTAAAATCAAATATAGTTTAATTACCCTATACATTACCCTATAATAAGGGATTTCTGTAAGCTCAGTGTTTATAGGGGTTATAAGACAAGGTGGCGGAGCCTCTTTCTCCAGGAGGAGATGTTTTAAAACCGAAAGGTTTCACACTACTCTAGAATATATAATTGTTGTAAAATTCTACAACTTTCAAAAAGTCCTTTATTAACTCCTTTTTGTTCGATATTTCAAAACATCTCGCTACTAAACAAGAAAAGAGAATCAATATAGCATTGGTTCTCTTTTTTTATTAGAAAAATCAGGATGAGACAACCCCGACTTCGTATAGGGGTTAAATTATTGTGCGAAGTCTTTCAACTTCGCACAGCAGGGGTCCCAAAAAAAACGAGTTTTAAAAAAAGACCGTTTTTTACAACGGCCTTCTTCGTAATTTTGAGATAGATTCTAATTTATTTTATCTCGATAAAGCAAAGACTAGCTCTGCTGCAATTTCTGAGACTATACCATTTTCAATCAACAATGCATCAGCCATCTCAGGATACAATTCTTTCTTAGTGGTTTTACCAATTCTTGCGTAAGCATAGATTTGAGAATCATCCAACGCGATTACATCCTCTAAACTTACTGGTGTAAATGTACCGTACCTATAAACAGAACTGATGACATTCGTATAAACTGCATGGTAATTATCCTCAGCATACATTCCATAAGCTGCATCATAAGCAAGGATTGATTCGTCTGCCCAATCCATTAAAGATTGATCAAGTCCTGTGGTGTGTTTTATATAATAAACACTACGCATCCAGTTCATCGCATCATATCCCCAATACGTGTCATAAGCTCGGAAAGGGAAGCCGTCTGCCGGATATTTTGCAATCCAATTAGCAGTCATATTATTTGCTAAATCTAAGAATTTAGAATCAGTAGTAACTCTGTAAGCATATAGGATTACTCCTAAATCAGCCGAGTTAAATGCATTCAAATTCGTTGAAGTTTTGGCGTACATAGCGTCAAACCCGGCAAGACCGGCTTCTTTCAAATTCGCCTTGTACAAATAATAAGCTATAGGCGCTGTGATATTACCATAGGCTGTAGAATTGTTTGTCCAACCCCATAAAGCACCGTTACTAGTGTCTTTCGTGTACAAATAACCTTCCTCAGCATCTAAATCCCATAATAATTCTAGTCCTTTGGCTTTTATTTCACTCCAATTTGCTGTTTTTTTAGCTTTTAAAATCTCTGTAGATAACTCATTGTTTAATTCATCAATAGATTCTTTTTGACAAGAAATTGATAGTAAAGCAATCATTGCTATTCCACTTAATAGATAACTTAATTTTTTCATTTGTTATAAATTTATATTAGCTTACTCTTTTCAGTTTTCAGCTACCCTGTTTTTATTTAATTTTGATACTGCAAAAATAGCGTGACTATACCGTGTTTCTTACGACATCGCATGTCGTGTTTGACCTAAAAGTTGTTAAATATTAGTTAAAGAGCTTACAGGTTCGCATGTTCCCCTTCAAAATAAGGCAATAAAAAAACACCGAATAACAAGTGCTATCCGGTGTTTATTATTTCTCAAAATTGAGAGTGTCTTACTTTTTAAGCAGATCTCTAATTTCAGTCAACAAGTCGTTATCCGAGGGTCCTGCAGGTGCAGCTTTCTCTTCTTTTTTCTTTATTTTGTTATAGCCTTTTACCATTAAAAACATCACAAAACCTATAATTAATAAATTAATAATAGCGTTAATCCACGAACCATACATAATTGCATTCTCTGCAACAAAATCAGCATCACCTGCTTTTCCGACTGCTTCATCTAACACAATTTTTAAATCTTTAAAGTCCATTCCACCTGTAAAATGTCCTACAAAAGGCATCACAATATAGTCAACAAATCCTTTTACAACAAGTCCTATGGCTCCTGCCATGATTACAGCTACGGCAAATTCAATAACATTTCCGCCGGTGATAAATTTTTTAAACTCTTTCCACATAATAGTTGGTTTTAAATTAAATTAGAATGCAAATTTACACAACTTTTCCATTTTGCCTACTCTACAATAATCCGCGGGACTCTTTGTGAAATAGCGGTCAATAATTCATAGGTAATAGTTCCTGTCTTTGTAGCTAAATCTTCCAGCGTTTGTTGGGAATCATAAATACGCACTTGATCCCCTTCTTTACAAGCGATATTCGTAACATCAACCATAATCATATCCATACACACATTACCTAAAACAGGGGCCTTTTTCCCATGGATTGTAACATAGCCTTTCCCTTTGCTCCAAGTACGTGGAATTCCATCGGCATGTCCGATTGGAATTGTAGCTGAAACACAATCGTTTTTTGCGACAAATGCTCGGTTATAGCCCACCGATTCCCCTTTTTGAATCGGAAATATCTGTGAAATAACAGCATATAATTTGCCGACATTTTTAAGTTGGGCAGTCCACTTTTTATCATTTGCGTATCCGTACAAACCTATTCCGATACGCACCATATCAAAATGTGCTTCCGGATAATTTAAGGTGCCGGATGTGTTGGCCAAATGCTTGGTAAATGTATAGGGTATCCCTTTTTGAATTTCGGATAATATGTTTGTATACAAACGAATTTGTTTTTGTGTAAATTCTTTTTCATCAAGATCTTCACTGGCTACCAAATGAGAAAATACGGATGCGATTTTACACGTATTATCGGAAGCTAATTTTGATAAAAGCTCCGGGATGTCATTGTGCGAAAACCCCAACCTGTTAAGACCTGTATTAAATTTTAAATGAATCGGAAATTCCTGAATATTTAACTTTTTTAAACAATTTTGAAAAGTCTCTAGAATATTAAAACTGTAAATATTGGGTTCCAATTGATGCGCTACACAATCTTGCACATCTGATTGTTGAGGGTGCAACACTAAAATGGGCGTACTAATTCCCGCTTTGCGTAAATGAATCCCTTCTTGCAAATAAGCTACTGCAAAATAGGCTACTTTTTCTTTTTCTAAAGCTTTGGCAATAGCTATGGCTTCATGTCCGTAAGCAAAGGCTTTTATAACTGCCAAGAAATTTGTGTTTGGCTTTAAATACGATTTAATAAAATGGTAATTATGTACCAATGCATTTAAATCGACACTTAAAAAAGTACTGGCATTTTGTGGCATATAAACTTATTCAATTTATTTTTGATGCATTTTTTCTGGGCGCATAGCTTTATAGTAAGCGGCTCTACTCAAGGGTTCATAACTGTCTGTTTCTCCTAAAACTACTAAATCTTTGCTGGCAATTGTTCGATGACTGTAGTGCGCCAAGTTTCCTGTCCGTGTACAAACTGCATGTACTTTTGTGACATATTCAGCGGTAGCCATTAAAGCGGGCATGGGTCCAAAGGGATTTCCTTGAAAATCCATATCCAATCCTGCTACAATAACACGAATTCCCCGATTTGCAAGCTCGTTGCATACCGCCACAATTTCATCATCAAAAAACTGAGCCTCATCAATACCAACAACTTCTACGTCTGCCGTTAATAGCCGAATATTTTCTGCTGCAGGTACAGGAGTTGAACGAATTTCGTTATCGTCATGCGACACCACATTGTCTTCATCATATCGCGTATCAATTGCCGGTTTAAAAATTTCAATTTTTTGTTTGGCAAACTTTGCACGTTTTAAACGACGTATCAATTCTTCAGTTTTTCCGGAAAACATAGATCCTGCAATGACCTCTATCCACCCAAATTGTTCGTTCTGATTCACTGTGTTTTCAAGAAACATTTATTCGAATTTTAATGGTTGATCTTCTATAAATAGCATCATTTTACTATCTTTACAAAAGTAAAAAAATAATAGTACAAATCGAACGCAACTATTTTAACTTATGCACAAAATATCAAAGGAAAGCATCCGAGATTTAGCAAATCAGCTCGTTAATATGATCGCCACAGAAGACAGCATGCTACTGCTTGAAAAAGCACGTGAACTATATGAAAAAATAACTCTTTTGCATTACGATACCGTAGCAGATACGGAAATTGTAAGAAAGAATACCTATTTTGAAGATACAGATGCTCTTTCGGATCACACTGAAGATATTGATATCGTAGAAAAAGAAGACCCAGAGCTGTCCGTACAGGAGCAAATTCAAAAAATAATGGATACCGCAGCACAAATTGGGACAACTTCTGAACCCAAAACCACAACTACGGACAAAATTGAGAAAAAACCGGAGCCTCCTACTCCAAGTGATCTTAAAAACAAGAATATCCCACACGCATCTTTAGAAGAAGAATTTAAAGATGCTATTTCGGCTGATTTTGCCGCTGATTTATTTGAAAATCTTGAGAAAACTGAAATGACCAAGAAGTCTTTAAATGATAAGCTGTCACAAAGACAAATACAAATTGGACTCAATGACAGAATTGCTTTTGTAAAACATTTATTCAATGGAAGTCAAGAAGAATATAACCGAGTTTTATCCCAATTAAACTCCTTTCAAACCGAATCTAAAGCCAAACATTTTATTGAGTCTGTCGTAAAACCAGATTATGGCTGGGAAGAAAAACCAGACTATGAGGAACGTTTAATCGCACTGATTGAACGGAGGTTTAAATAAGTTTTTACGAATTCAAATTGTCAATAATTTTATTGATTTTTTCTTTGTTTAAAGTGTAATCTTCTAGTTTCTTTCCCTTATAACGGTAGTATAAAAACAACGGCAACAGAACACAGGTAAAAACTAAAACTCCTATGCCTACAATTTTGTTTCCCAGAGGATGTTCTTGACTTAACAAATAAAAACCCACGCCAAAATCAATTAGTATTAAAATAACTAGTGTACGGATTATTAGGTTCATACGTTTAATTTTTTATCGTAAAGACACAAAGTTGATTACTCGTTATCCTGTTGAGTGTTATAATTAGATATGCTTAATTCTTCTATTTTAATTGACAATTGTAATTCCAAATCTGACAGCTAACTTTAAACACTTAAAGTTGCCTCAAAAAGTACTGTTGTATTCTTTTTACTACTTCCTATAAATATTTGATCGTCAATAATCACGACAGGTCTTTTTAAAAAGGTATTGGTATCTAGGAGTAACCTTCGATAGTCTTTTTCCGATAAATCTTGATTTTTTAATCCCATTTGATGGTACTTTTTAGCTCTTCTGCTAAAAAGTTTTTCATAACTACCCGATAGGTTTTTCATTTCATCTAATTGAAAAGCACTTATGGGTGATTCTTTAATATCCTGCATTTCAAATGTATCCGTGGGTAGATTTTTTAGAATCCGCAGACTGGTGTTACAAGTTTTAAGAAAATATATTTTACGCATATTGATTAATCTCTGTAAAAATGCTAATTTCGACAAATATATTACATTCCTTACTAAAAACCTTTTATTAACGATTTCGTCTATCGACAGATAGGTTACATTGCGTCTTTTTGAAAACATTAATTTATAATAAAATGAAATTTAACACCAAAACAATACACGGCAATCAACAACACGATCCAGCTACAGGCGCAGTTATGCCACCTATTTATCAAACGTCTACTTATGCTCAAAAAAGCCCGGGGCAACACAAGGGTTATGAATATTCTCGAACGGGAAATCCTACTCGTTCTGCCTTAGAAAATGCTTTTGCTAGCTTAGAAAATGGAAAATATGGTTTGGCATTCGCCTCAGGTTTAGCTGCGATTGATGCGGTCATAAAGTTATTAAAACCCGGAGATGAAGTTATCGCGACAAACGATCTATACGGAGGCACCTATCGTCTGTTTACAAAAATATTTGAAAATTTTGGCGTTAAATTTCATTTTATCGGATTTGGCGATACGCAATCTTTAAGCGCATTAATCAACGACAAAACAAAACTGATTTGGATAGAAACACCCACCAATCCTATGTTGAATATTATTGATATAGAAGCGGTAGTCAAAACGGCAAAAGCCACTAAAATTTTAGTTGCTGTTGACAATACTTTTGCCACTCCTTATTTACAACTCCCTTTAAATATGGGTGCAGATATCGTGATGCATTCTGCCACAAAATATTTGGGCGGTCATTCTGATGTGGTTATGGGTGCCCTTGTTGTCCGGGATAAAGTTTTAGCAGAAAAATTACATTTTATACAAAATGCA
Organism: Flavobacteriaceae bacterium; assembly: GCA_029942185.1. GTDB lineage: Bacteria > Bacteroidota > Bacteroidia > Flavobacteriales > Flavobacteriaceae > DQTL01. Next base: position 44,900 of record JAOZTK010000002.1, on the reverse strand, counting down.
AGTGGGGCAATTTGTGGCCCACAAGACAGCTTTTTAGTTTTAAGAGGTTTAAAAACCCTACATGTCCGTATGCAAAGACATTGTGAAAATGCGACTGTTATTGTTGATTATTTGGAAAGACATCCTAGGGTAGAAAAAGTATTTTGGCCCGGACTTAAAACACATCCAAATCATGAAATTGCTAAAAAACAAATGAAGGATTTTGGAGGAATGCTCTCATTTTCAACAAAAGGAAATCGCAAAGCAGACGCTATAAAAGTGGTAGAAAATTTAAAACTTTTTACGCTAGCTGAATCTCTTGGCGGCGTTGAATCTCTCTGTGGTCATCCGGCAAGTATGACACATGCGTCCATTCCAAAAGCAGTACGAGAAAAAACAGGAGTTACAGATTCACTTATTAGATTAAGCGTTGGGATAGAAGATATTACAGATCTTATAAATGACCTAAAACAAGCTTTAAAATTGTAAATTGAATTTTTGTTATAAAAAACTAGGGTCAAATAATATCCCTTAACGTATTCGTCTATTTCTTTTAAGCCACGTTGAAATTCTTGTATTTTCTCCAAATTCAAAAACATAACCTACATTTAAGTAGTACAACCAATCATTGTATTTATTGGGTACTATTCCAGGATTTGGACTCAAGCCATCGATATAATCATTATTAAAATATTGCCACCTCATATCGATCATCAACGCTGACTCAAAATCTATTTCAAATCGTAAACCAGCACCGAAGACAAGTGAAAGCACCAATTTTGAATCAATATCAATTGGTTGTACAGTAGAATCATTACTGCCATAAGCATGATACGCTTGAATTAAGTTAGCTTCATCTTGCCAATCTCCCAAATCAGTCGTAACAGAAGGCATACTATAGCCACCCATAACTCCTAAACCAAAGTAAGGAGCAACCCATCTTTTTTTAGTAGTGATAAAATCTGGGATATTATAAGGGTGGTACTCTATCATAGTACCTAAATTAATAACTGACGTTTTTCCGTGCATATTTCTTAGCTTCAGGCCATTCTGTGAATCCTCGGCTTGATAACTACCAAAATGATCTAAGTTTGCTTTTAGGTAGGACGTTTCTATCTTTAATTTTAAATGTTTTTGTCGCCAATTTGGATTTGGATTGATTTTGGGATCATAGTTGAAAAAGTTTATATAAAATGAAGCACCTGCCGCTAAACCAACGTTACCTGTAATCCCACTCTTAAAATCATGTCTTTCTCCATAATCTGTTTGAAAAGATGCCAATCCTAAATTGATACTCACTTCGTAATTCAGTTTGGTCTGGGCTTCCACAAAGGGGTGGAATGAAAAGAAAACAGAAAAAAGTATTAATAATTTAAAACGCATTCTAATAAATATTAGGATTTTTTAATCAATTATAAAACTATGACAAATATAGATAAAATTAAAAAAAAAGCATTATTTTATAGCAAAAACCTCTGAAATACTCCAATTGGCACGTATCTCAATTATTTTGGAATGGTACAAAACTCTTTCAGCTTGAATTTTTTTAAGAAAATCACCTGTATCCCACCTTTTATTATCATTATTATCATAGATGGCTCTTAGTTTATATTTACCGGGTTGCAAAAAACTAAATTTTATTTCTTTATCTTGAGTGACAAATCTCCGTGTTATTAAGCTTCCCTTATTATTGAGTAGTTCTATAATCAATGGAGTGTTATTTGCTGTTTTAACGCCAATAGCAAGATTGCCGTAATCTGCGAGTTTTTTAGTTCTGAAATTAAAAACTAAACTGTCATTTTTTTGTCCTAAAAAATTTGTAATGGCAGCGGGTAATACATGTAAAATATAATTCTTATTTTCCTTTTTTACAAAATCAACTATTATACTTGTATTTATTTCTTCTTTTAAAATATTAAAAGGAATTGCCGTAGAATCAGTATCGAAGAGTTTAATTTGATTTTTGTCTATTGTAGTTATTGGGATATTTGACACGATGGACAAAGAATCGCTCCATGGAAGTATTTTATTAATGTTCAAATAAAGTCGAAGGCTATCAAGCTCCTTTGAACGTAGTCGCTTTTTGGTAGTTGAAATGGAATCCTTTTGTTTGATACGAATCAACAAAGTATCTGAGTCGATACTATTATACCAAATATGTAAACTGTCCTTTTCGCTATCTTGATAACTTAAAAACGGAACAGTATTCTTGTTTTTATCGATTAAATCCTCAACAGTGGCATTTATAAAACCCTCATAGCCAACAACAAGATGATTTTTACTCAATTCCGAAATGTTTTTTATCGCAAATTCAGGTTGCTCTTTAAACAAACACAACTCATAAATTGTATCCTTTAATACAGAAACCGGTCCTGCAATAAAAGCTATTTTATCCTCTTTTGGGTCAAAAACCAAATTTCTATTTCGATCGCTTAAAGCATATAAGTAATAATCTCCATTCTTTATATTGGTAATTGAAAAGCCTGTGCTATCCAACGTACTCGTCACATAATTTGGTTTACTTTTATAGACGATTGAATCGTGATACGTACTGTCAGCAGCATAGATTAAAACAGAAATATCAGCGTCGGGTTTTTGCAAAAAAGCATCTTTAACAGTGCCTGATACCTTGAGGGAATCAATAGTACTACCCGTCGAGAATAAATACTTAAACTGTTTTAATGGATTCCCTTCCGAATTATCAATAATTGCATTTCCAAAGTTAAAAGTATAGGTAGTGTTTTCTTTTAAAGTGTCTTTTATTTTGATGGTGATATACTTGCTAGGAAATCCAAGAGGACTTATCTCGGGTTTGTATTTTAAAGGAGGTGAAATAACTAATTGCCGATTCAAATCCTTAAATTTTATATACTCATTAAAACTAATTTTGATTTTTTCACCGGAATAGTTGATACTCTCGAAATCAGGGCTCGCACTAATTGTAACCGGAGGCAAAATATCTTTTTCCCCACCTGTCGGTCTTCCTACTCTCGCACAATCATACAAACTGAATACGATGAAAAATACTATAAAAATAAAAAAATACCGCACGTACATTAATTTTATTGATAGAAAATGTTTTTAGAAAAAATCTCACTACTTTTTGCTGATGGTAGCGCTAACTCTCAAAGACAAAGAAACGATATTTATTTATAACCTATCATACAACTAATAAGCTTTATTCAATTTAAGATAATAGTTGCTTAATAATCTGACACAACCATTGTGGCAATACTAATCTGAAGCTTTGCTGTTTTAAGCAGTTCACTTGCACAAGCTTCTAAAGTGGCACCTGTTGTAAAAACATCATCTACCAATAACACATGTTTCCCATTTAATCTATCGTTATCAGTTATGTGAAATCGTTCATTGATTTTTTCAAATCGACCAAACCGGTTCTTCTTTGTTTGAGTGCTAAATTTCCCCACTTTTATTAAAACGTCTTTATAAACAGGTATTTCAAGTTCTTTGGATAGTTCCTCTGCAAAAACAGTTAATTGATTATAACCTCGTTGTTTATACCTTTTTGGGTGAAGCGGAACCATGACAATACCTTGTATGTTTTTAAAACGTTCGCTTTCCTTGAGTTGATTGCCCATCCATCTGGCAAAAAATATTCCAACTTCTTGTCTGTTTTTATACTTCAAAGAATGAATCAGTGATTGTACAATTCCTTTTTTTCTAAAATACAATAAAGCGGTACCCGCAACAATGGAGACCCTACCTTGTAATGTGCTTTCTATCAAATTATTAGGAGTGTTACAAAAGTCTGTTTCTGGTAATTTATGTCTACAAGAACTACACAAAAGATATTCATTTTTTACCAAATGATTACCACAAGTTAAACATAATACAGGATAAAATAGGTTAAAGATACTATGAAAAAAACGCATTAATAATTCTTAAATCTTACAATTTTTTTTACACAAAAAACAAAGGTACAATTTTTAATAATTAATTTATATATTTGTGTATTAATCAAACATCATATTTAAACATTAAATACCCTCAGAAAAATGGAATCACAAGAATCGGAAAAACGAATGAACAGCTCGAAAATAACCATTATAATACTAGCTATTTTATTGGCTCTTTTGGCATTTTTTGCCTATCAAAATTATCAAATAAACAAGGAATCGGAACAAAATCTTATTAAAGAAAAACTACAAATTCAATCTGATTTAGATAAAAAAATTGCAGAATTAGATAAAGCCATCGAAGAAAATTCTACCATGGAAGTTGAATTGACAGAAGCGAGGGACAACATCATAACTTTTAAAGATTCTGTCATCAATTTAAAATCACTTAATTACAAAATAATTAGGAGGTATAAAAATAAACTCGCTGTACTGGAGGTTTTAAACAAAAAGCTGTTACGAGAATCTGATTCTCTTATAAAAGCAAATTACAATATATCCATTGAAAGAGATAGCGCTGAGGCGACAGTTCTACGCCAAACATCTATTATTGACGTTAAAACCATGGTCAATGATAGTTTATCTGTACAAAATATTGATTTGAATGAAAAAATTGCTTTAGGAGCAATCCTACAGGTTAGTAATGTTGCTGTAATTGCCATGAGAGAACGTAGCAATGGGACATTAAAAGAAACAACCAGAGCAAAAAGAGTGGACGCTTTTAGAGTTAGCTTTAAGATAAGAGAAAATACAATTGCAGAATCAGGTTTAAAAAAAGCCCATATCGTTATCCAAAATGCAGCAGGGAAAATAATAAATTCTGTAGGAGAATTTACCGATATGACCGGTTTAGATATCTCCTATTCTGATGCGACTGATGTAGATTATACCAATAGAGATCTCGAAGTTATTTTAGTAACTGATATCCCTGAAAAAAACCTTGAAAAAGGAGATTATTATATTAAAGTTTATCTTGAAAATAAATTATTAGGTACGACCAAAATCAATTTAAAATAGGAAATATTCTTTCTTGTTTAATGTGTTTTTTTTGTGTAATATCAAGAATTAGTATCTTTACAAATTTCAATTTAGATCCTATTATTTTTAACCCTATTAAACCCCCTTTATATATGTCACAAATTTACAATCATGAAGTAGAAGAAGAAGATGCCGGTTATTCGTTACCGAAAATATTAGTGGCCGTTTTACTCCTTCTTGTAGTAGGTGCAGGAATATATATCTATTTACAAAAGAAAAAATTAAAAACATCTGTTACCTATCTATTAGACGAAAAAAGTGAAATTGAAAAAGAACGCAATGAAATGATTGAAAAATATAATTTGGCAATTGATGATAATGAAGATTTAGAAGGTAATCTCACAGATGAACGCGATTTTATCGTTAGTTATAGAGACTCTATAAAAAAAGTAAAAAATAAAGATGAAAAAAAAATATCAGATTATCAAAAAACAATATCTGATCTTAAAAACACAAGTCCCCTCGAATTTGAAGAAGTTTTGATTCCAAGTACTTCCCCATTAGATGCAAATATTAAATCTGAAACAATTGCATTCAAAGACAAAAAAACAGAAGCCGACCCTGTGATTGAGAAGACAACTACTTCAGAGGAAAAAACTACAGCTACTACAACACAAGAGGAAAAAACTACAGCTGTCGAAACGACTACTGCTTTCAATCGCGTTGAAATACCTCCGACCTATCCGGGGTGTAGTAAGGGAACACCTACACAAAAAAAAGCTTGTTTTACAAAAAAAATAAAAAGACATTTATCTAGAAATTTCAATACTTCAATAATCGAAAATTTGAATTTGAGTTCAGGGAAAAAAAGTATTTGGATTAATTTTGATATTGACAAATTTGGAAATGTTGTTAGTGTGAAAGCAAGAGCACCGAGAACCATTGCTTCCGGAGCTAGAAAAACACTTGAAAATGAAGCAATACGAACCATTAAAAAAATGCCCAAAATGATTGCGGCAAAACAAAATGGAAGTTCAGTTCAAATAAGTTATAGTGTTCCTTTAACCCTTATCGTACCCTAGCAATTAACTTTATTAAAACTAATTTATAAATAGAAATGCTGAGGTGTTTCTATTTTTTTTTTAGGGAGAAGCCCATTATATTTAAAAGCTTGTTACATTTGCAGCATGACAAAACAAGACAATCAATTTAAAAATGTTATCGCTCATGCTAAAGAATACGGCTATGTGGCACAATCAAGCGAAATTTACGACGGACTCGCCGCTGTTTACGATTATTTACAAAATGGTGTAGCCTTAAAAAACAACATACGTGAATATTGGTGGAAGTCAATGGTACAAATGCACGATAATATTGTAGGAATTGACAGTGCTATTTTTATGCATCCAACCACATGGAAAGCCTCAGGTCATATCGATGCTTTTAACGATCCTCTTATCGATAATAAAGATTCTAAAAAACGCTATAGAGCCGATGTATTGGTTGAGGATTACGCAGAAAAACTATTAAAAAAAGCACAAAAAGAAATCGATAAAGCTAAAAAACGTTTTGGAGATTCTTTTGATGAAGAGCAATATAAAACCACCAATCCCAGAGTCTTAAACTACCTTTCAAAAAGAAAAGATGCCCTACAAAGAATGGGAAAATATTTAGATGCTAATCGTCTAGATGCCGTAAAAGCATTGATTGAAGAATTACAAATTGTCTGTCCTGTCTCAGGATCAAAAAACTGGACAGAAGTCAAACAATTCAACCTTATGTTTGGCACAAAAATAGGAGCCTCAGCTAACAATAGTATGGACTTATACTTAAGACCGGAAACAGCTCAAGGAATTTTTGTGAACTTTTTGAATGTACAAAAGTCGGGTAGGATGAAAATCCCATTTGGCATTGCACAAACAGGAAAAGCCTTTAGAAACGAAATAGTAGCACGACAGTTTATTTTCCGTATGCGAGAATTTGAACAGATGGAAATGCAATTTTTTGTACGACCCGGAGAGCAGATGAAGTGGTATGAAACCTGGAAAGAACGTCGTTTGGCTTGGCACTTATCACTAGGACTTGGAAAAGAGAATTATCGTTTTCACAAACATGAAAAACTTGCACATTACGCCGATGCGGCGGCTGATATTGAATTCAATTTTCCTTTTGGTTTCAAAGAGTTGGAAGGGATACATTCTCGTACAGATTTCGATTTATCCAGTCATAAAAAGCACTCGGGTAAAAAAATACAATACTTTGATCCGGAAATTAACAAGAGTTATATCCCCTATGTCGTTGAAACATCTATAGGTTTGGACAGAATGTTCTTAGCCGTTTTCTCCAAAGCACTACAAGAGGAGACACTTGAAAACGGATCAACCCGTACTGTATTGCGTTTGCCGGAAGTTCTAGCACCCATTAAGGTTGCAATTTTACCCCTGGTAAAAAAAGACAGCCTTCCCGAAATAGCACGTAAAATACAAACTGATTTAAAACTTGATTTTACTGTAGTATATGACGAAAAAGACGCTGTAGGTCGCCGTTATAGAAGACAAGATGCTGTAGGAACGCCTTTTTGCATTACAGTAGATCATCAAACTATTGAAGACGAAACTGTTACGCTTAGATATCGTGATTCAATGGAACAAAAAAGATTGAAAATTGATCAGCTTAAAACAATTGTTTCCAAAGAAGTTAAAATGAGTAATTGGTTAAAAAGAATTCATTTATAAATAGACAATTGTTACGCATTTTTACGATTACAATAATTAATATGTATAATTCTGAAAGTTAAATTGTAATAATTTTGTAATTTTACCAACCTTTTGTCATTAAAACATACAATATATTGGCTTAAAAAAGGTTCATTAATTAGAATACAAAAATAGAAATCCTTGAAAAAATCTGTTTATATATTAGTAGTGAGCTTTCTGTTTATTACTTCTTGCTCTACAAAGAAAAATTCATATTTAAATCGAAAATATCACAGTACAACTGCCCGATATAATATTTTGTACAATGGTAACATTGCTCTTGAAGAAGGGATTGCAAACTTGGCAAGTCAATATGAAGATAGCTATTGGGAATTACTACCCATTGAGCCCCTACATATTGACGAAGAAACGCCCCTAAAAATGCTGGGTGAAGATGATACTGAAAAGTCGAAAACTCCTTTTGAAATAGCGGAAGAAAAAGCGGTGAAAGCGATTCAAAAACACAGTATGTTTATCGATGATGAAGAATACAACAAACAAACAGACGCTGCCTACCTTTTATTAGGAAAATCTCGTTATTATTCACAACGTTTTGTTCCGGCTCTCGAAGCTTTTGATTATCTTTTAAAGAATTTTCACAACGATGATTTATCAGATGACCTTCGTGTTTGGAAAGCAAAAGCTCGTATAAGATTACAAAATGAAGAAAGAGCTATAAAAACCTTAAAAAATCTACTTACTTATAGCCATATTGAAAAAGCAACAAGAGAAGATGCACACACTGCATTGGCGATGGCTTATTTAGAAATAGACAGCACTTCTTTGGTAATTAAGCAACTAAATAAAGCTACGGAAACCCAATACAACAAAGATCAATACGCACGAAATCTAATTGTTCTAGGTCAATTACACAGACAAGAAGGAAACATTGATTCTTCTCAAATTGCCTTTAAAAAAATATTAGTTTTCAAAAAATCCCCCTACAAGTACAAGATGCACTCCTATCTTGAACAAGCAAAAAACATCACGGACAGTACTGATTATTCGGGTTTACAAAAAGAATATGCCGATCTTATTAAGACCTATGAAAACAAAGCCTATTTAAGTGAACTGTATTACCAGGCCGCTCTGATGGATTTTCGTGATGGCAATGACTCATTGGCACTGGCTAATCTGACAAATTCTACGCATGCTCCTTCAGCAAATAATTTTCAAGTGGGTCTTTCCTATGAAAAAGCAGGTAATTATTATTTTGATAAAGCAAGATTTGTAAAAGCTGGGGCTTTTTACGATAGTGTGCTTGCCTCCGTAAAAAATAGCAACACAAAACGTATAAGAAAACTCAAACGCAAACGTATAAGTCTGGAAGAAATCATTGTTTACGAAAATCTATTAAAACACAATGACAGTATTTTAAGCCTTGTAACGATGAGTGAGTCAGAGCGAATCGCTTTCTTTAAAAAGCATATTGCCAAGATTCAAAAAGCGGATGAAATTATCGCTATCCAAAAAGAAAATGAAGAAAGAGCTCAAAACGGTGGATCTGGAAATATGTCTAATTCGGGAAATCCTTCTGGAAAAGGAGCAACGAGTAACGGTAAGTGGTATTTTTACAATGCACAGGCCGTTGGATTTGGAAAATCAGGTTTCCAAAGAATTTGGGGAAACCGACAATTGAAAGACAATTGGCGATTATCTCGTAATTCCAATCCATCAGCTCTCACGAATACAGGAGCAAGTCTGATATCAGATCAAGAAATAAGTCAATCGAAAAAATATGATCTTGATTATTATCTCAGCAAGGTTCCCTCGGATGAAAATAAAATTCAAAAATTGTACGATGAGAGTAGCAATGCACTTTATCAATTGGGCTTACTATATAAGGAAAGATTTAAAGAATATGAATTGGCAAGACTTCGTTTAGAAAGATTTTTAAACGAAAAACACATAGAAAAATTTGTATTACCCGCAAAATATCATTTGTATAGAATCTATGAAAAAACCGGAAATCCTAAACTCTTACTTATTAAAAATGAAATTCTAACTGAATATCCCAACTCTAGGTTTACGCATATCATAGAAAACCCGGAAGAAGCTATTAAATCTGACAAAAAAAACGCACCGGAGGCACATTACGAAATTGTCTATTGTGAATATGAATTAGAAAGGTATGCAAGTACTCTCGATCAATGTAATCTTGCCATCAAACAATATGTAGATGATCCTATTCAAGCTAAATTTGAATTATTAAAATCCTATGCAATCTATCAATTGGAAGGAAAGGAAGCATTTAAAACGGAACTTGAATACGTAACAGTCAATTATCCGAAAACAATCGAAGCCGATCATGCTCAAGATGTTTTAGATTTCTTAAATGGCGTTAAAAAACCTGATAAATCAAAAAGTAATAAAGACTTAATACGCTCCAAAAAGAAACTAAAAGGGGTAAACAGAAGTCCAAAATCACGTGCCCCAAACAATAAAACAAAACGAAGAAGTTCTCAAAATAAATCAAAAAGCAGAAAGAATAATCCCATTAACAGACCTCCAAGAGGTGGTAATAACAACTCAAATGGTGGTAGTAACAACCAAAATAATAATCAAAATTCAGATAGTCATATTGGTGGATAAAACAATTTCTCTTTAAACAGAATTCATAAAAACCTCGTTTAATAAATTGACAAACCTTAACCCCCTCTTATTATGTTCTCAGAAAAAAAATTAAATAAAACCACTCGTACCCAACGAAATACTATTGCTTCCACTACAATCATTATTGGGAATATTTCATCTGATGGTGACTTTAGAATCGATGGGAAAGTTGAAGGAAATATCAAAACCTCTGGCAGATTAATTATCGGTCAAGAAGGCTATGTAAAAGGGAACGTAGACTGTTCTAATGCGGATATTGAAGGAAAGATGTCAGGGAAACTCACGTGTACAAATACCCTTAGTTTAATGGCATCCTCTGTTGTAGAAGGAGAAGTCTTTCTTGAAAAATTAGCTGTGGAACCGGGTGCAACACTCAACGCTACTTGTAATATGAAAAGCATTAAAGCATTATCCAGTGATACAACCGAAGAAATATCAGAAAAATCAGTTTCCTAAATACCTCTCTTTAATGGGTGTTGCAGCCCAAATGGGTATAACAATTTATCTAGGCGCTTTTTTTGGAAAAAAATTGGATGAAAAATATCCAAACGAAAAAAACTATTTTACTATTTTCTTAACTCTTTTTGCCGTGTTTATCGCTGTATATATCATTATCAAACAACTCAAAAGAATAAACCAAGAGTGAAAAAGCAACTCCTGCCATTTGTCGCAAAGTTTACAATAAGCATTCTTATACTCTACGGGCTGCACCTATTTATTCTGCATCTTGCTGATATACCCGCTAATTATTCACTGTTGACCGCATCTTATCTTGTTAATTTTTTTTTAGCATTAGCCATTGTTATCTTTATTATTCATTATATTGATAAACTTAAAAACTACATCGGGTTTTTATTTATGGCAGGTAGTTTTTTAAAATTTGCCGTTTTCTTTATTTGGTTCTACCCTATTTTTAAAGCAGATGCTACTATTGATCGTATCGAGTTTGCCTGCTTTTTTGTCCCTTATATATTTTGCCTACTCTTTGAAACAAAAAAATTAAGCAACGTCTTAAATAAAGGATAACAGTCTAAAAACAGCTTTTTTTAATCAAAATTATTGTTTTAAATCCGTTATACACATATTGTTAAAATATCTTAATGATAATTTTCACTTGTAAATTATAAATCTTACATTTGCATCGTTTTTATCGAGTTTTTACAATAATAGAATGCAAAAGAAAATAGTTTACATCCTAGCTTTCCTTACCATTAGTTTTAGTGCTTATTCCCAGCATGCTACAGAGCACTCTAAAGAACAGCATGAGCTTGTACAACACGAGGAAAAAAATCTAAGAGAAAGGATTAAAGAAAACATCCAACATCACCTTAAAGATTCACATGATTTTGTGTTTTTTTCAGACACAAAAAAAGGGAAACACTACGGATTTTCACTCCCTATAATTTTATGGGACGACGGATTAAAAATTTTCTCCTCTTCCAAATTCCATCACGGTGAAACGCTTGCAGAAGTAGATGGAAACCATTATAAATTGTATCACGGTAAAATATACAAGGTGGATGCTCAAGGAACGATTAATTATGACGAACACCATCACCCCGCCAATGTAAAACCCTTGGATTTTTCAATCACTAAAGGAGTTTTAAGCCTTATTATTATGTCTGTACTTATGCTGTGGTTATTTATCAGTATCGCTAGATCTTATAAAAAAAACAATGGAGTTCCAAAAGGTATTGCCGGATTCTTAGAACCGATAATCTTATATATTCGAGATGATATTGCCATTCCAAATATCGGAGAAAAACACTATGCAAAATACATGAATTATTTGCTTACTGTATTCTTTTTTGTTTGGTTTTTCAATTTAATAGGACTCACACCTTTAGGCATTAATGTAACCGGAAACATTGCGATTACATTTGCTTTGGCGTTAATTACATTTTTGATAACACAATTTACCGCTAAAAAAACCTATTGGAAACACATATTTTGGATGCCGGGTGTGCCTTGGCTCATGAAAATAATATTAGCACCTATTGAATTACTAGGTGTATTTATTAAACCCTTTGCGCTGATGATACGTTTGTATGCCAATATTTCGGCAGGACATATTGTTTTAATGAGTCTAATCGGTTTAATGTTTGTTTTTCAAAACTGGATAGGAAGTAGCCTAACTTTTTTCTTAGCATTTGCTATCTCGTTAATTGAATTATTAGTTGCCTTATTACAGGCGTATATTTTTACCATGTTATCCGCGCTTTATTTCGGCTTTGCCGTCGAAGAGCACGATGACTCACACTAATTTGAATGTTTAATTTTAATTATATTTAATTATGGAAATTCCCGCAATTGTAGGAGCAGGTTTAGTAGTAATTGGCGCCGGTATTGGTATCGGTCGTATCGGTGGTTCTGCCATGGATGCTATTGCACGTCAACCGGAAGCTTACGGAAAAATTCAAACAGCAATGCTTATTGCAGCAGCGCTTATTGAAGGTATTGGTTTTGCTGCTTTATTCGCAGTATAGCAATTTGTAAATCAATAGTTGCAACGGTTGGTTGCAACTATTGATTCTTTTTAAATATAATTTTTAAATAAAAAGATATGGATAAGTTATTAAATGATTTTTCTTTCGGATTATTTTTTTGGCAGATATTTCTGTTTTTATTATTGCTATTCTTATTGAAAAAGTATGCATGGAAGCCTATTCTTAACGCGGTAAAAGATCGTGAAGAAGGAATCCAAAACGCATTAAAATCAGCTGAAAATGCCCGTAAAGAAATGCAAAACTTAACGGCAGACAACGAGCGTATCCTAAAGGAAGCACGTAATAATCGCGAAGAGCTTTTAAAAGAAGCACGTACAATGCGTACTGAAATGATTGAAGAAGCTAAAGGACATGCACAATTAGAAGCTGACAAACTCATAGCAAAAGCCAAAGAGGAAATCGAAAATGAAAAACAAACTGCTATTACAGATTTAAAAAATCAAGTAGCAGATTTGTCTATAGGTATTGCAGAAAAATTAGTCAAAGATCAATTAGACTCCAAAGGCAAGCAAGTTGCACTAATTGAAAAAATGTTGAAAGACGTAAAACTTAATTGATGAATACCAGAGCAGCAAACAGATATGCAAAAGCATTGTTAGATTTAGCCCTTGAAAAAAATCAAGAAGAGCTCGTCTATAAAGACATGCAATTCGTCGCGGAAACAATCGCTGAAAACAGTAAACTAGAGATGCTTTTAAACAGTCCGATTTATAAAATATCTGACAAGAAAACTACGCTCTTCACTATTTTTGATAAAAAGATAAGCACATTATCTAACAATCTTATCGATTTATTGGCAACCAATAAGAGAATGCCTCTCTTTTATACTATTGCCAATCAGTATGGGATTCTTTATCACAAAATAAAAAATGTAGTTAAAGCGAGTGTGATCACAGCAATTCCTTTAAATGATGAACTGCGGAAACATCTTTTAACGAAAGCACAAGAATTAGCTAAAAACAAAGAAATCAACTTAGAAAGTAGTATTGATAAAAGCATTATTGGAGGTTTTATACTTCGCGTAGGCGATGTGCAGATTGATGCTAGTGTACTCAACAAACTAGGAAAAATAAAAAGAGAATTAAAAGCGTAAAGACGTTGCATGCAACGTCTCAACGTGCAACAATAAAAAACAAATAATAGAATGGCAACAATTAAACCCGCTGAAATATCAGCAATTTTAAAACAGCAATTAAAAGGATTTGAAGGAAAAGAATCCCTAGATGAAGTAGGAACGGTCTTAGAAATCGGTGACGGTATTGCCCGTATTTACGGTTTAGCAAACGTACAATACGGTGAGTTAGTTCAATTTGAAAATGGAGTTGAAGCCATTGTTTTAAACTTAGAAGAAGATAATGTGGGCGTGGTCCTTTTAGGTCCTACAGGGAACATTAAAGAAGGCTCTGTGGTGAAACGAACCAATCGAATTTCTTCCATTCAAGTAGGAGAAGGCCTGATTGGTCGTGTCATAAATACCTTAGGAGATCCCATTGACGGGAAAGGCCCTATTCAAGGAGATTTATATGAAATGCCGATTGAACGCAAAGCGCCTAGTGTTATTTTTAGAGAACCTGTAAGTGAACCTTTGCAAACGGGTATTAAAGCGGTTGATTCAATGATTCCAATTGGTCGTGGACAACGGGAATTAATTATTGGTGACCGTCAAACAGGGAAATCTACCGTAGCGATTGATACCATTCTAAATCAAAAAGAATTTTACGATGCAGGAAACCCTGTTTATTGTATTTATGTCGCCATCGGACAAAAAGCTTCAACTGTTGCAACTTTAGTGAAATTATTTGAAGAAAGGGGCGCATTAGCCTATACAGTCATCGTCGCTGCCAACGCTTCTGACCCTGCAGCTATGCAGGTATATGCACCTATGGCGGGAGCCTCTATCGGAGAATTTTTTAGAGATACAGGACGTCCGGCTTTAATTGTATATGATGATTTATCAAAACAAGCAGTCGCTTATCGTGAAGTTTCATTACTACTTAGACGACCACCGGGTCGTGAAGCCTACCCGGGTGATGTATTTTATTTGCACTCTCGTTTGTTGGAACGCGCCGCTAAGGTAATCAACGATGATGTCGTTGCATCACAGATGAACGATGTCCCGGTTTCTTTAAAAGCTAAAGTAAAAGGAGGCGGTTCTTTAACAGCCTTACCCATCATTGAAACCCAAGCAGGTGATGTTTCTGCTTATATTCCTACAAACGTTATATCCATTACGGATGGTCAAATTTTCTTGGATGGTGATTTGTTTAACTCGGGGGTTCGACCTGCGATTAATGTAGGGATTTCTGTATCACGTGTAGGAGGTGCAGCACAAGTGAAAGCGATGAAAAAGGTAGCAGGGACTTTAAAGCTAGATCAAGCGCAATATCGTGAGTTAGAGGCTTTTGCCAAATTTGGTTCTGACTTAGATGCAGCAACACTGAATGTTATTGAAAAGGGGAAACGTAATGTTGAAATTTTAAAACAAAATTTAAGTACCCCTTTTAAAGTTGAAGATCAAATTGCAATTATTTTTGCAGGTAGTAAAAATCTATTAAAAAAAGTTCCTGTAAATAAAGTTAAAGAATTTGAAAGTAACTTTTTAGAAATGCTGAATGCAAAACATACGGACATTTTAAATAGTTTAAAAACCGGTAAATTAACCGATAAAGCCATTGATGTGTTAACAAAAGTAGCAGGAGAAATAGCAGATACTTTTTAGAAGTTAGAGAATATAGAATCGTAAATTTGAAGTTTTTATGGCCAATTTAAAGGAAATACGTAACAGAATAGCCTCCATCGGATCTACGATGAAGATAACTAGTGCCATGAAAATGGTATCTGCAGCTAAGCTTAAGAAAGCACAAAATGCTATTACGAATTTACGTCCTTATGCTAATAAATTAACTGAATTATTACAAATTCTCAGCACGACTTTAAACGGGGAAGACGGTAGTGTCTACGCCACAAAAAGAAAAGTAGAAAAAGTATTATTAGTTGCCATTACCTCTAACCGTGGTTTGTGTGGTGCTTTTAATTCAAACATTATCAAAAAATCACAAGCGCTTATCAAAGAGAATTATCCTGATAAGGAAGTAAGTATCTTTACGATAGGAAAAAAAGGAAATGATTCCCTAGGAAAAAAAGAAAATATCTACTCCAATAATAACGATATTTTTGATAATCTTAGTTTTACGAAGACAGCCATTATTGCTCAATTGATGATGGATGCTTATGCTGATCAAAAATTTGATCAAATCATCTTAGTGTACAATCGTTTTAAAAATGCCGCAACCCAAATTCCTACATTCGAACAATTTTTACCGATAGAATCTACCAACTCTGAAAAAACAACCAATATCGATTATATCTTTGAGCCCTCAAAAAAGGAAATTATAGAAGAACTGATTCCAAAATCTCTAAAAATGCAATTGTTTAAAGCAATCAGAGATTCGTATGCCTCTGAACACGGAGCTCGTATGACCGCAATGCACAAGGCAACAGACAATGCAGAAGAACTCAAGGAAGAACTCACACTCACATACAACAAAGCACGTCAAGCCGCAATTACCGCTGAAATTTTAGAAATTGTAGGTGGTTCAAATGCACTGAATGGGTAAAAGGCAGGCTTTGATTCTTGTTGTTAAACGAATCATATAACTAATAACCTTATTCGGTTAAATCAATAACTTTCATTGAGCAAACCTAATAGCTAGAATCTAGTAGCGTAGCTGTGTAATAGCTACTATATTTACTGTTATTTTATAAATAGATAATATGTGTTTGTGCACATAGAGATGCTGAGTGCTAAGCAGGAAACACATACTTATAAATCAGCGACATTTCATAACCTTTTTGGCGAAGATATAAAGAGAGTTTTTGCTTTCGTTCAAATTCGTTTTTAGCTTTTATTTTAGGTTGTTGTTTGTGTGCTAAGTTTTGAATTGTCTGACGATATTCTTCTTCGTCAATTTCTAAAAACCCTATTTTAATATTCGATTCTGAAACTCCCTTTTGAAGCAAAGCTTGTCTGATTTTCATTTTTCCCCATTTATTGATACGAAATTTTCCTCTGACAAAACTTTTTGCGTATCGCTCCTCGTTTAAAAAATCACCCTCCAATAAGGAAACTGTAATAATTTGACAAGTCTCCGCATTTACATCCATACTTTGAAGTTTTTGCTCAACTTCCTGTTGTGTCCGCTCACGGTAACTGCAAAAATATTCCAAAGCAAATTTTGCTTCCTGTATTAAATTAGGGTTTTTGTTTTTCACAGAACAAAGATAGTGAGGAATAGTGACACAATCAATATACACAATTCTTGATGATATTTCCCTTATATTTGTAATGAAAGCAATTGCCTATTCATTGTCACTAAAAAGTCATTATACAAAACAGATTAAAGAGAAAGCACTACAACTCGGATTTTCATCTGTTGGTATTGCCAAAGCTGAATTTCTGGAAGAAGAAGCTCCCAAACTAGAGGCTTGGCTGAATTTTGGATATCAAGGTGAAATGCAGTATTTGGAAAACCATTTTGACAAACGTCTTGACCCACGTTTGTTAGTTGAAGGAGCTAAATCTGTAATTTCTTTATCTTACAATTATTTTCCTAAAGAAATACAAATACAAGACACTTATAAAATTGCACGTTTTGCCTATGGTGAAGATTACCATTCTGTACTAAAAGCCAAACTTAAAGGTTTAATGCATTTTATTAAGGAGAACATCGGTGCAGTAAACGGTCGTTTTTTTACAGATTCCGCTCCTATTATGGAACGTGCATGGGCTACAAAATCCGGAATTGGTTGGCAGGGTAAAAACTCCTTACTTTTACAAAAAAATAAAGGTTCTTTTTTCTTTTTAGCAGAATTAATTATCAATTTAGAATTAGATTACGACACTCCTTTTCACACCGATCATTGTGGAACTTGTACACGCTGTATTGACGCGTGTCCAACCCAAGCAATTTTACCAAATAATACAATTGATGGAAGCAAATGTATTTCCTATTTTACCATTGAATTAAAAAATAAAATTCCTGAGGAAATGCACGGTAAATTTCCGGACACTATTTTCGGATGTGATATATGCCAAGAAGTATGTCCTTGGAATAATTTTTCACTACCTCATAAAGAAACACTTTTTGAACCACATTCTGATTTACTCACTTTAACAAAAAACGATTGGAAGAATCTCACCAACGAAATGTTTTCAAAACTCTTTAAAAAATCAGCTATAAAACGTACTAAATTTTCCGGATTAAAAAGAAATATTGCATTTTTAACAAAATAAAATCTTAACTTGACATTTATCATTTATTTCAAGAAAATAAATAAGCAACCTTTGTCAATATATTTTAAAATAGATACAAATGTCAAGTTCAAGAGAAAAAAAAGCAGCCTTAAATTATCATGAATTTCCCATGCCGGGAAAAATAGAGGTAATTCCAACTACAAAATATTCAACACAACGAGATTTAGCCCTTGCATATTCTCCCGGAGTGGCAATCCCTTGCCTGGAAATAGAAAAAAATCCGGATGATGTTTATAAATACACTGCTAAAGGAAATTTAGTAGCCGTTATATCAAATGGAACAGCCGTTTTAGGATTAGGCGATATCGGAGCTGATGCTTCTAAACCTGTTATGGAGGGAAAAGGTTTACTTTTTAAAATCTTTGCAGATATCGATGTTTTTGATATAGAAATTCAAGAAAAAGATCCGGAAAAACTAATTGCAGCCATCAAGGCTATCGCGCCTACTTTTGGTGGAATTAATCTTGAAGACATCAAGGCACCTGAAGCTTTTGAAATCGAAAAAAGATTAAAAGCGGAGCTCGATATTCCGGTAATGCACGACGATCAACACGGTACTGCAATTATTTCTGCCGCCGCCATGATTAATGCCGTAGAAATTGTAGGTAAAAAAGTAAAAGAAATCCAATTAGTGGTAAATGGAGCCGGAGCCTCTGCCGTTTCCTGTACAAAACTGTACAAAAAAATTGGGATTAAACCTGAAAATATCGTCATGCTGGATAGTAAAGGTGTTATTAGAAGTGATCGGGAATATTTACCACCGGCAAAAAAACAATTCGCTACCGATAAAAATATTCACACATTGGATGATGCTATTCAAGGAGCCGATATGTTTTTAGGACTATCCGTTGCTGATGTTCTCACACCAGAAATGCTTAAAAAAATGGCAAAAGATCCTATCGTTTTTGCCCTTGCTAATCCTAATCCCGAAATCGATTACAAACTTGCAATGGAAACACGTGATGATTTATTGATGGCCACAGGTCGTTCGGACCATCCCAATCAAGTAAATAATGTGCTGGGCTTCCCATATATTTTTAGAGGCGCTTTAGACGTTAGATCAACCGCCATCAATGAGGATATGAAACTTGCTGCTGTTAAAGCTCTAGCTGATTTAACAAAAGAATCCGTTCCCGAACAGGTTAATATTACTTATAAAGAAAAACATTTAAAATTTGGCAAAGAATATATCATTCCGAAACCATTTGATATGCGTTTAATGGAGCGAATCCCGGTTGCAGTAGCTAAAGCTGCCGTCGCTTCAGGAGTTGCTCGTAAACCCATCAAAGATTGGAAAAAATATGCTGTGGAACTAGCCGAAAGAATTGGGTCAGGTAGTAAGTATATGAAAAAACTAACCTCACGTGCAAGACGTAACCCTAAAAGAGTAATCTTTACCGAAGCTAATCATCTCGATGTCTTAAAGGCCGCACAAATTGTTCACGATGAAGGAATCGCCATACCCATATTATTAGGGAATAAAGAAACAATCCTAAAACTGATGAAAGAGATTAGCTTTGAAGTTAATGATTCAGTAACAATTATCGATCCTAGAAGTAAAAATGAAAAAAAACGACGCCACACCTTTGCAGAAATTTATTGGAAAAAAAGACAAAGAAATGGCGTAAAATTATTAGATGCCCAAGTGTGGATGCACGAACGTAACTATTTTGCTGCTATGATGGTAAATACGGGCGAAGCAGATTCACTGATTACAGGTTATTCACGTAGTTATTCTAGAGTAGTGAAACCCATGTTGAGACTTATCGGCAAAAGAGATGGTGTTGATAAAATAGCCGCTACAAACTTAATGTTAACAGATAGAGGGCCATTGTTTTTATCTGACACAGCCATTACTGAAAACCCTACCGCCAACGAATTAGCTAATATCGCATTAATGACCGCTGATGCCATGCACATGTTTGGTATTGTCCCAAAAATGGCCATGATTTCCCATTCTAATTTTGGAGCTTCAGATTCGAAGGCCGGTACAATAATTGCAGAAGCAGTTACTTATTTACATAAAAATTATCCTGATTTAGTCATAGACGGTGAAGTGCAAGCCGATTTTGCTTTAAATACCAAAAAAATGAAAGAAAAATTTCCTTTTTCAAGCATTGCAGGTAGAAAAGTAAATTCACTGATCTTTCCTTGTTTGGCTTCGGCAAATATTAGCTATAAAATAATGAAAGAATTATCGGGAATAGAATCAGTTGGCCCTATTGTTATGGGATTAAAAAAGCCTGTGCATTTATTACAATTTCACGCAAGTGTAGATGAAATTGTCAACATGACCACAATCGCTGTTGTCGATGCACAAGCACATGAAAAAAATAATTAATATCCATAAATCGTCTGGTTTATCTCAAAAAAATAATTCAATATAAAATAGTACTTTTGTTATTCAGTCCGAGTAAAGTTCCTGTGTTTAAATGCTCTTTTTTAGCAGGCACATATGCTGTTCACCATCGAGTATTGTCTTGTATAAATGACCTGGGATATTCATCCCAAATGATAAAATATTATTGTTGTTACGCTGACTTGTGTCGGGTATAATTTAGACGCTAAAAAAGTATTGCACCCTAATTCTTAGATGAAAAGGAGTGTACATTGATAGATTTATTAATCACTGAAAGGATGTAAATTAATCAATTCGGTAACTAGAAAAACAACTAACGAATAGCTATAGTTTTTATGCGTGTAAACACAATAATCACACTGACGATTTTCCTGCTCTTAATAGCTTGTCAAAAAGAAAAAGACTATATACATTTACACGGAGATGCTTTAGGGACAACTTTCTCTATAAAATATCAAAACAACACAAATTACAGTACATCCATAGACAGCTTATTTACTATTCTCAATAATTCCTTGTCAACTTATCATGCTAACTCAATCATATCTGAAATTAATAGAGGAGATTCTACAGTAATTACTGACAATCATTTTGAGAATGTTTTTTTAAAAGCTAAAAGGATTTATGGTGAAACCAATGCTAATTTCGACCCAACAGTCGGCACTTTAGTTAATGCTTGGGGATTTGGTCCAGAAAAGACAGATCAAGAATTAGACTCAAATACTATTAAAGAACTGATGAGATTTGTGGGTTTTGATAAAGTAAACCTATCCAATCATACAGTTAAAAAAGACCGTCCTCAAATATATATCGACTTTAATGCCATTGCCAAAGGTTATTCTGTAGATGTTATAGGGCTGTTTTTTGAAAGCAAACAAATTGAGAATTACATGGTTGAAATTGGTGGAGAAATGCGGGTTCGTGGATTTAATCCAAATGGGAAACATTGGAAAGTTGGTATTGAAAAGCCCTTGACAGATGGTTCAAGAGCTATAGAATCCACCCTGAGACTCAACGACCAATCAATGGCTACATCCGGTAATTATCGTAAATTTAGAATAGATCAACAAGGAAAAAAACATGTACATACAATCAACCCGAAAACCGGATATCCCGAACAGAACAAACTCCTAAGTGCCAGTGTAATTTCCAAACTAGATTGTGCCGACGTAGATGCCTATGCAACTGCTTTTATGGTTATGGGAGTTGAAAAAACAAAAGAATTTCTTCAAAATCACACGGAACTGCAAGTTGTGCTGATTTATTTGGATGACAAAAATGAAATAAAAATATATGATAACCTACTTTATAACTAAACCATAAGGGAAGTTAACAAAATAGATAATATTTGCATCACACATTGACAGACTGAATTTGATTTAAAGAATTTTTGCAGTTTTTACGCATTTATCAATTATTCTTTTAATCTTTTCAAATTAGTTTGTTAATTTTGTACTTCAATTTTTTAGAATGGATAAACAATTTGATGATTTGGTTCGATTTATCACCAAATTCATAGAGCGTAGTTTACTAGAAGAGACAGATAACGACCGTCAATTACGTCTTAATTACAGTCCGGAAGAACTAGAAAAGATACTTCCTCTTTCAATAGCAAATAAAGGTCTCGATAGTCAAGATATTCTAAAGGTCATCAATCAGGTGATAGATCATAGTGTTGTTTTTGATCATCCCTTTTTTATGAATCAAATGTTTGGGAAAGTCCAACCCATTGCCTTTATAGCAGACATTCTTCTAAGTCTCTTGAATATTTCCAGCTATACGTACGAAGTAGCTCCTGCCATGACTTTAATTGAAAAAGAAATCGTATCCAATTTAACTGCTAAAATTTGGGGCAAAGGTCAAGGAGATGGTGTTTTCACTTCCGGCGGAAGCTTGTCTAATATAAACGCTTTATTTTTGGCTAGAGAACGTTATTTAAAAAACAGCAAGCAAAAAGGTCTTTTTAATGAAAAACCTGTTTCTATTTTTATATCCGACCAAGCACATTATTCATTTACAAAAGGGGTTAACTATTTAGGATTTGGATTGGATTCTTTAGTATTAATCCCCTCGGATAATAAGGCGAAAATTGACGTCAATTATCTAAATAAAGCCATCGATAAATCTAAAAAAGAAGGTCGTGTACCCCTACTATTGGTTGGAATAGCCGGTACAACCATGTCAGGCTCTTATGATGATCTTCAAAGTTTAGCGAATATCGCAAAGAAAAATAATATTTGGTTTCATGTAGACGCAGCCTTTGGAGGTTCTTTTTTATTTTCCAAAAAACTCAAAGATCGACTAAAAGGAATAGAACATGCCGATTCAGTCACTTGGAATTTTCACAAAGTTATGGGTATTACTATCTCTGCCGCTTCTTTTTTGACAAAAGAAAAATCTGTACTCAATAAAGCTTTTAGTGTCGATGCAAATTACCTGTTCCACAAGAAGGATTACGATTATGACCTGGGTCAAAAAACACTGCAAGGTGGACGTAGACCCGATGCTTTTAAACTCTGGGTAAGTTGGAAATACCATGGAAATTTAGGTTTTGCAAAACATGTGGAAAAACTACATCAAGCTGCTTTGACATTAGCAACACTAATTGAGGAAAATAAAGATTTGACCTTATTTGCCAAACCTGAGTCATCTATTGTTTGTTTTAATTATACCCCAAACAAATATAAACACAAATCCTTAGAGGAAATAAACGAGATTAATAAAGAAATTCGCACTCGAATTATTAATAAAGGTAAGATTATCCTTAATTATTCTCAAATACACGATACTGTTTACTTACGTTGTGTTTTATTAGACCCTGAATTTACGAACAAGCAATTAAGCCATATAATAGAGACTGTTATTAATACTGCTGAGGCAATACCCCAATAGCAATCATTCTTTCAATAAGTGTCGTTACAGCAATTTTTTGAATACAGAAATAAGGACTTTCTTTTAATTGCTGTTTTGAGGTTCCATAGACACTTAGCTCACATTTTTTTTGGATGGCTTCAGAAGGTTGAATAGTGTTTGCAACAGGCTGGTATAAAGGGCTAAACCCCAAACCCGGATGTGTACCGCCCCAAATAGAAATAACAGGAATTCCCACCAAACTTGCAATATGTGCATTCCCTGAATCCATTCCGACAAAGACCGTGAGCTTTCTAAGCAATTGTATTTCTTCTTTAAGTGTGAATTTACCCGCTAGATTATCAACATTTGTGTAGTCTTTCGCTAATAAATCTAGTTTTCTTACTTCTTCTTCCCCGCCCCCAAAAAGATAGAACCGCACTTTGTATACTTTATTAATTTCTTGGATTAGCTTGCGAACATTTTCAATTCCCCATTCTTTGCTTTTATGAGCAGCAAAAACCGCGATGCCAATATCGATTTTCCCAAATTGCGAAATAACTTCTTTAAGGCTTTCAGATTCTTTCAATTCAGGCAGGAAAGTTTTTTCAAAGGGAAAAATAAAACCGGCTCTATAAAAAACTTCTTGATATCGCTTAGCTGTATGTGGCAAATTTTTTGTCCTATCTCCTTTGATAAAAGCTTTTTTATCGGAACGTCCTTTATCAATTCTATAAACAGGTACTCCTTTTAAGCGAAAAAAACCACTGATAACCCAACTGCGTATAAGATCGTGAAGATCTATTATCGCGTCAAATTTTTGCTGAACAGTCAATTCTTGAACCAACCTATACAAACCAAGAAAACCTTTGTGTTTCTTTTTTAAGTCAACCGGAAATAATGTGAGATTCGGTATTCCTTCAAAAAAAGGATAAAAAAAAGATTTGGTCAAGAGTGTGATTTGCGTTTCTGGGTATTTTTTGATTAAATTTAGAATTACCGGAACCGTCAACACCACATCTCCCATAGCTGAGAATCGAATTATTAATATGTTCTTAGGTTCATTCACCGCAAAGACTCGAAAGTACTAAGTTTATGGTACAATAATTAATTATAACTAATATGTTTTTGATAAGAAAAGACCAAGGTCAAGGCTTTTGCCGTTTTTGAATTTAGGAGTTTACATTAGTAAATGACTAAATTCTTAAAACAAAAAAACGTAGAGATTGGTTTTCTATTGCAAAAACTATTCGTATTTTTGGTAGGACTTCTCTTCTACCAAATTGGAACCTGTCAACTCATTTATTTGACGTTTTACCTCAGAACGTTTGTCGTTTGTAAAGTAAACCGCACGTGCTGTCTCTACAAAGTTTTTTTCAAAATCTTTATCACGTTCTAAATCACGTATCCTATCTTCAATATCCCAAAGTTCCTGATTTATTTCTAGAAGTTCCTTGTAATACTTGTGTTCTTTATCAATAATTTTTACAACTGCAGCATTTAAAACTTCATATTCGGTTTGAAGATTTTTACGTTTAGCTGTAGCTTTTATATGCTTTAGTTTTATTTCAATAATTGTGAGTTTGTCCACAATTTCTCCGTTTGATACTTCGATTTTCATAAAAAAAAATTAATGTTTCTCGTAAAGGTGCTAAGACACAAAGCAAGATAAATACCTTATGCTTTATTAATAAAGCAAAAATACAAAAAAGGAATTAACCTACTAATCTGAATTCGGGTTACTATGGCTTAAAATTTTGCTTTTCAAAAATATGTAATCTATACTATTATTTATCCATTTTTAAAATCAAAGAGTCTAAAGGATTTAGTTTGATCTTTACAATTCCCAAATTATTTTCAATTTTTAAAATAGATAGTACTTCACCATACAACTGATCTCTTAAGTGATAATCACCATCTGCTAATCCCCAATCGGAGATTAGACTTTCCGGAATTTTCAAATCAAATACATAGTTCTTATCCGCATCAAAATTAGAAATGATAAGTAATTTCTCATCATTTGACCATCTTACAAATGAAAAAACACGGTAATTGTAGTTTTCTGTGTGTACTCTATTAAATTTATGAATATCAAAATAATATCCCATAAGAGCACTGCTATTAATCGTGAAATTCAACAAACGCTTATAGAAATCTCTTAGGTTTTTCTCTTCCTCCTTTAATTGACCACCATCAAATTTTTTATTATTCAACCAACGTTGATGATGAGGAACTCCTATATAATCGAATATAGAAGTACGGGTTGGAGAAGCAAAACCCGCTTTTTCGTTTGCCGGTTCACCAACCTCTTGCCCAAAATAGATCATCGTTGGGGAGCTACTAATTGTCGCAGAAACTACCATAGCGGGTTTCCCCTTGGCTGCAGAACCTGCAAAATCCGAACAAGCCAAACGTTGTTCATCATGATTTTCTAAAAAGTGTAACATCTGATGTTCAATATCAGCCATTTCTTCTTGCACCTTTGGAATATGATCTGTCCAGCCATATCCTTTTACAATATGTTTTATAGAATCATAAAATGCGACCT
Source organism: Flavobacteriaceae bacterium (assembly GCA_029942185.1). Classification (GTDB taxonomy): domain Bacteria; phylum Bacteroidota; class Bacteroidia; order Flavobacteriales; family Flavobacteriaceae; genus DQTL01. Next base: position 19,079 of record JAOZTK010000002.1, on the reverse strand, counting down.
TATCATAGAGGTAGTCCATTTTTCCCAAATGAATATAAGGACGATACAAATCAGGATTATAGACTTCCGCCAAAAGAAAAGCTTTCGGATTTTTTATTTTAATAGAAGAATTCATATAACTCCAAAACGCAACCGGCACCATTTCCGCCATATCATATCTAAACCCATCAACGCCTTTACTCATCCAAAACAAGGCAATATCTTTAAATTTTATCCAGGAATCAGGTAGGTCTTTATCCTTCCAAAAGTCGGCATGTTCTTCAACTGTTTTTCTACCGAAATTTTCCGGTAATTCATCAAAATCTTTAGATCCGTCGGGCTTGACACCATAATTAATCCGCACTGTTTCATACCAATCAAAAAAATCCGGTTGTGCCATACGTGAACCGTTCCCGGTCCATTTAGCCGGAAATTCCTTGTACGCACCAAAATCTGAAATATTTTCACCTCCTAAAGGCAAATATTCATTCTTCCATTCCGGGACTATAAATTTTTCATTTACGACATAATAAAAATTATTATGTTTTTTATAAACGACATGATGATCGTCCTTAGCCCCAAAATCATCAATCCCATCCGGATTATTTAAACCTTTGTATTTTCGTGCCACATGATTGGGCACAATATCTATCAAAACCTTCATTCCTGCATCGTGAGTACGTTTGATAAGCTGTTCAAATTCTTCCATACGTTTTGACGGATCGACAGCGAGATCAGGATCAACCTGATAGTAGTCTTTTACTGCATAAGGCGATCCAGCTCTACCTTTTACGGCATCTGGATGGTCACTCGATATGCCGTATTTCGTGTAATCGGTAATCATAGCATGATGTAAAACACCGGTATACCAGATATGAGTTACTCCTAATTTTTTGATTTCCTGCAATGCCTTTTTAGAAAAATCATCAAATTTTCCCAGCCCGTTTTCTTCTAGGGTTCCCCAAGGTTTATTCGTTGTATTTGTATTACCGAATAAGCGCGTAAAAACCTGATATATAACTGTTTTCCCTTGCTTCATAAAAATCATTTATATGGCAGATAAAACTTTGAAAGTTAAAAATAAAATATATTAATAAACAAATAAACAAAAAATGCGAGTTTTCACCCGCATTTCTATCAACTATTTTATTAAAAAATTACTTATAAAGTTCCCTATAATATTGTGCTGCCATTCTGTTACTCGTAAAATCGGGAATTACATCATCCATCCCATTAAATACAATTTTTGACCATTCTTTCGGTTTGTCATAATAAGTTGGCAATACCTTATTTTCTAAAATATCATATAAGTTTTCAGCATCTAATTTATCTTGTTCCCATACCGGCAATTTATAATCCAGCTCAGGAAAAATAAAGCTATTGACACCATCTTTAGCAAATTCAGGCATCCATCCATCATTGATAGATACATTCACAGAACCATTCATAGCAGCGGTCATACCACTCGTTCCGGATGCCTCTCTTGTAATTCTCGGTGTATTTAACCAGATATCCGATCCCATTTTCATTTCTCTAGAAAGGGCAATTTCATAACCGGTAAGAACTGCAAGATTAGATTTGTATTTTGTAATATTAACGAGATGATTAAAAATATCGATGGCATAAAAATCATAAGGATACGGTTTTCCTGCCCAAATAATCTGTACCGGATATTTTTCATTTGTAATTAACTTTTCAAAGCGTTCCATATCGTAAAGCAAAAGATCAGCTCGTTTATAACCGGCAAACCTTCTTGCCCAAACAATGGTAAACACATTAGGATCAAACATTTTTACTGTCTGATTTAAAACGATATCAAAAAGTTCCTTTTTTAATTCAATTTTCCTTTCTCTAAAAGCTTTTGCATTTCGTTTTTTCCAGATTTTTTTAATTTCTTCGTCTTGCCAAAATTTTTGATTCTGTGCATTGGTAATTGGAATGATTTTACAAATATCCTTATAATCTTTCCACATTTCGTTGGAAACCTTAGCGTGTAGTTTTGAAACGGCATTGGCCTTTCTAGCCATTCTCAAAGCAGAAACCGTATAGTTAATCATACCTTCATTTACCATTTCTTTTGAGAGTTCTACTTCATTCAATCTTCTGCCAAAGAAACCACAACGGTTTAAGTGACGCGCATCTCTTTCTTCATTACCGGCTTTTTCAGGAGTATGAGTCGTGAATACCATTTGGTTTTTCTTTACACCCTGGTCGCGTAAATAATAAAATGCAGGTAATGCATGACCTTCATTCAAATGATAAGTGTCAGCACCTCCAAGAGCTTCGACAACTTTTGCACCACCAATTCCCAACACAATACTCTGAGAGATACGTGTTAATTCATTTGCGTCATAGAGGTAATTGGTAATTGTTCTCGAAAGGAAATCATTTCCCTCAACATCTGTCGATAAAAGATATATGGGAACCGTTCCAAATATTTCAGGTTTTAGCACGTAAGCACGAACCTTTACAGAGGGATTATCATGTAATTTTACATCGACCTCAATCCCCGTATCCTCTAAAAAATTGTGATGTTTTTCAATAAAATTTACACGTAGCGTTTGGTCTTCATTCCTTTCCTGATCATAATAACCATACTTCCACAACATCCCTATTCCAATCATATTCTGTTTTAATTCAAATCCTGAACGCATGTGTGAACCTGATAAAAAACCCAGACCTCCGGAATAGATTTTTAATGCCTGATGAATTCCAAATTCCATACTGAAATAAGCAACTCTTTTATCAAATTCTTTGGCCGGCTTGTAGGGGTGATGCCACTTGTTATATTTACATGTCATTAATTTCGATTTTTTAAATTTTAGAAGCGACAAACATAGCGTTAATTATTTAATTATTGTATCAAAACAATACATTGTTCAGCCAGAAATTCACTAAAAAAAACTGGTGTCCTATAAAAGATATTAGACCGCTACGTTACTAGATTTTAGATATGAGACAAGCTTTTGAAAGCTTTATAATTAACGCTTTACAACGAATGTTGTACCAGGTTCAACATTATCAATAAAAATTACTCCCCTATAATATTCAAATTGGTAAATTCCTTTGGAACAATTAGGATGTTATCGCCATTTATTTTTACATCTTCGAATAGAAACTGTTCATCATCGATATAAATTTTCAATATTTTAAAAGGTAAACCGTGCAATACAATTTTAAAAGTCTCATAACTTGTTATAAACTTTCCAATTTTATGTTGTTGGATATTCAAGGTGTTGGATTTCCCTACCAAACTAAAATTTCGCAAACTGAAATTTCCTTTTTTATAATCATATCCATCGTTTGCATCTTCATATAAATTGCTTTTTTCCTTGCCTTTTTTATAATAAACGTCTAGAGTAACCTCTTTAATTTTCTTTTCACCTACATATTGTTGAACGGGGTATTTAGGAATAATTGCTCCTTGCTTTACAAAAATTGGAATGGTATTGATATCTGCATCAACCCAGGCTTCTTTGCCTCCTTTTACAATTTCATCTGTCCAAAAATTAACCCATTTGCCTCTTGGAATATACATTCTTCTACCTTTAGCATTCGGCTCAATGATAGGGCAAACCATAATTTTATCTCCAAAAATAAACTCATCATTTCTATGATGAGTTTGCGTATCTTCTTGATCATAAAGAACCAAAGATTTTAAGATAGGTGTTCCTTCGTTCAAATAATTCCAAAAAGCAGTATATAAATAAGGCAATAATTCATAGCGCAGTTCGATGAATTTTCTGACAATATCTGTTATTTCCTCACCGAATGTCCAAGGTTCTTGATCACCATGATCCCCGGAAGAATGAGTTCTAAAAAAAGGATGAAACGCACCTAATTGGATCCACCTCGCATATAATTCGCCATCGGGTTGTCCTTCAAACCCTCCGATATCACTACCGGCAAAAGAAAATCCTGACATAGCCATACGTTGTGCTTGTATGTTGGCAATCCATAGGTGTTCCCACGTGGCTTTATTATCGCCTGTCCATGTTGACGTATATCGTTGTGTCCCTGAAAAAGCAGCTCGAGTAATCACAAACGGCCTTTTAGGGTGTGCATATTTTTTCACTCCATGATAGGTTGCCCTTGCCATTTGCATCCCATAAACATTATGTGCTTTCCGATGACTGCAATAATTTCCGTCATAATTATGTCTGACATCTTTGGGAAATGTTTTATTGGGCACTTCCATCACAGCTGGTTCATTCATATCATTCCAAACTCCTTTGACACCAATATTTTCTATTAAATCTTTAAACAAATCCGACCACCATGTTCGCACTTCAGGATTGGTAAAGTCGGGAAAATAGCAATCTCCCGGCCATACTTTTCCCTTCATATAAGGACCATCTGCACGCTTACAGAAATAATCCTTTTCGAGCCCTTCTTTAAAAACATCATAATCCATATCTATTTTTATACCCGGATCTATAATTACAATTGTTTTAAATCCCTCATCCGTCAATTCTTTTACCATTTTTTTAGGATTGGGAAAATGTTCTTTATTCCATGTAAAACACTTAAAATCTTCCATGTAATCTATATCTAAATATATCGCATCGCAAGGAATTCTCAAATCTCTAAATTTGGTCGTTATTTCTCTAACTTTTGATTCAGGATAATAACTCCATTTACATTGATGATATCCCAATGCCCATAAGGGCGGTAACTCGATAGGTTTTCCGGTTAGATCGGTATAACTTTCTACCACATCAATCATTTTAGGACCGTATATGAAATAATAATTCATGTGGCCTCCTTGTGCCCAAAAGCTACTCACATCTTTTCTTTCTTGTGCAAAATCAAAATAAGTTCTAAACGAATTATCAAAGAAAATACCGTATGCTTTTCCTAAATGGATCCCTGTAAAAAATGGAATTGCTTTATAGATAGGATCTGATTTTTTCGTAAACGAATAAGAATCCGTGACCCAATTTATAAAACGTTTCCCTTTTAGATTTAAACTAACCGGTTTGTCTCCTAAACCATAATAACTCTCTCCTTTATGGGAGATCTTACTCATTTTTACGATATTCCCTCCATTTTCATAGTTTTCTTCCCAATGAAAACCATGTTCATCCTCATTAATTAAGGCTTTGCTTTTGGCATCGTACATGGATGCCCTTAAATTAGCTTTGTTAATGTGACATATCAATTTACTAGTTGTAATTACATACTTTTCCTTATCTTCTGTTATATCGAGTTGGTTATACCCCATACTTGCATTTTTAGATATGGCATAGGAAAAGTCATTATTAAAATCAGAAGTTGGGAAATACCTAAATCTCAGCACACTATCTCTAACGATGGTCAGTTCTAATGTAACCTCGTTCTCTGTTGTAAAATGAAGTGTGTTAAGGTCTCTTTTATACGATTTTATTTTTGTAGGAAATTGATTTCCTTTTAGTTCTAGCTCGGTATTCGTTATCATTAATATATAGGAATTAAATCAGAATAGATTTTTTGAATTAATATACAAATCAACTCTGAAACGTTTTTGAATGTATAAATCTAATAATTTACACTTTTTACTCAAATTTAAAAATTGATATCCCAAGTGGCGGCACATTTACTGACGCAGAATAATCTTTATTATGGCAAGCTTGTTTTTTTATACTAATAAGTGTTGAATTTACACAGCCACTTCCTCCAAACTCTTCTGAATCACTATTAAATATTTCTTTGAGTTTTCCTCTTCTTGAAATACCTATTCGGTATTCTTTATGTATACTAGGTGTGAAATTACAGATTACTACAACATCATTTTTTGAATCATATCCTTTTCTAATAAATGAAATCACAGCGTTTTCATGATCATCAAAACTAATCCACTCAAAACCTTCTTGTACAAATGCTTTTTCAAATAAAGCGGGTGTGGTTTTATACAATTTATTTAGGGCTTTAAAATAGTTCTGGAAATTTTGGTGAGGTTTAAACTCTAACAAATTCCAATCTAAACTCTTGTTGTAATTCCATTCGTTATACTGTCCAAACTCAGACCCCATAAAAACTAATTTAGTTCCGGGATGTGTAAACATATAACCGTAAAGCAATCTGAGGTTTGCAAATCGTTGCCATTCATCGCCCGGCATACGACCGAGAATTGAATTCTTACCATATACTACTTCATCGTGTGAAAGAGGTAGCATAAAATTTTCCGAGAAAGCATAGGCCAAGCTAAAAGTAATTTCATTTTGATGGTATTTTCTATAAATTGGATCTTTCGAAAAATATTCCAAGGTGTCGTGCATCCAACCCATCATCCATTTCATACCAAATCCTAGGCCTCCCATAAATACAGGCTTTGAAACACCCGGGAAAGCAGTTGATTCTTCTGCTATAATCTGAACATCCGGAAAAGAATCATAAACCATTGTATTCAATTCTTTAAAAAACGAAATAACAGATAAATTTTCTTTTCCACCGTATATGTTTGGTTCCCATTCGCCTTCCTCACGAGAATAATCCAAAAACAACATAGAAGCCACAGCATCTACACGTAGTCCGTCTATATGGTATTGGTCTAACCAAAAAAGGGCATTGCTAATTAAAAATGCACGTACTTCATTTCTACCATAATTAAAAATTAAACTTTTCCAATCCTGATGGTATCCCTTGCGTTTATCAGGGTGTTCGTATAAATGTGAACCATCAAAATAACCCAGACCATGTGCATCTTCCGGGAAATGAGAGGGAACCCAATCAAGTATAATTCCTATTTTATTTTGGTGCAATTTATCTACCAAATACTTAAACTCGTCCGGGAAACCAAAACGTGAAGTAGGAGCGAAATATCCTGTAATTTGATACCCCCAAGAAGGATCATAAGGATACTCCATAATAGGCATCAATTCTACATGTGTAAAATTCATTTCTTTGACATAGTTGACCAACTCATCTGCTAACTCAAAATAGGATAGAAACCGATCTTCTTGCATTTGCCTTTTCCAAGAACCCAAATGTACTTCGTAAACAGAAAAAGGAGCATCAATAGCATTCCTTTTTTTTCTTTTTCTCAACCATTTAGAATCTTCCCATTTATAAGAATCTTCCCAAACAACAGAAGCTGTTTTGGGTGGATGTTCATTTCTACGTGCGTAAGGATCTGCTTTTTCAAAAACTTCATCGCTGTGGTTGGCGTGAATTCTATATTTATATAAATGCCCTTTCTTTACATTAGAAATAAAACCTTCCCATATACCGGAGGAATCCCAACGGACGTCTAATTTACAATCTCCGTCAACCCAATGATTGAAATCGCCAACTACAGACACCTGTTTGGCATTGGGTGCCCAAACGGAAAAATAAGTTCCTTTAACTCCATTGACAGTTATAATATGTGATCCCAATTTTTCGTACAAGCGGAAATGCTTTCCACTTTTAAATAAGTCGATATCAAACTTGGTAAAAAGACTGTGTGAAATTACTTTATTCATATTTTTAAATAACAAATCCGTTAGGGAGGACTGCTCCTTTTTTTACAACTACTACTCCTTGTCTTATGACGTAGGTTTTTGTTTCTTTATCTTTTAGATGTGCCCCTCCATTGATTCTGACATCATTTCCAATACAACAATTTTTATCTAAAATGGCATTTTTAATAAAGCAACGTTCTCCGATGCCCATTGGGGTTTTCTCTCTATCAATAACTTCCTCTAATTTTTGATAATAATCACTACCCATCATATACGTATTAATCACCGTTGACTCACAACCAATTCTAGCACGAATACCTATAACACAACGGTCAAGTTTAGCAGCATGAATAATACATCCATCTGCAACTACTGTTTTATTAAGTGTAGTTCCCGAGATTTTTGTCGTGGGCAACATACGTGCCCGCGTATAAATACGTTTTGGTTTATCATACAAATCAAATTCGGGAATATCGTCTGTAAGACCCAAGTTCGCTTCAAAAAAAGAAGCAATATTTCCAATATCTGTCCAATAACCCTCAAACTGATAGCTTAAAAGTTTGTGTTTTCCAAGAGATTGTGGCATGATTTCTTTACCAAAATCCATGGTGTCAGGATTTTTCATCAATTCAATCAGCAATTTTCTATTAAAAATATAAATACCCATCGAAGCGAGATAATTTCTCCCTTCATCTTTCATTTTAGAACTCACATCTGACGTCCAATCCGGTAATAATTTTGCTTCGGGTTTTTCAATAAATGAACTAATCCAACTGTCCTCATCTGTTTTTAAAATTCCGAAAGAAGTGGCATCGTGTGCATTGACCGGTAAAGTGGCTAAAGAGATATCCGCTCCTGTTTCAATATGCTTTTGAAGCATCAATTCGTAATCCATTTGATACAATTGATCACCGGATAAAATTAAGAAATAGTCAAAATTGTAATTTGCAAAGTGGTGCATACTCTGACGTACAGCATCAGCAGTACCTTGAAACCAAGTTTGATTAGTAGGCGTTTGTTCAGCTGCTAATACATCGACAAAAGCAGCACTAAACTTCCCAAAATTATAGGTGTTTTTTATATGTCTGTTTAGTGAAGCAGAGTTAAACTGCGTTAATACAAACATACGTGTAATTCCGGAATTAATGCAATTAGATATTGGAATATCCACCAATCGGTATTTTCCTGCAATGGGTACTGCCGGTTTTGATCTAGCTTCAGTTAACGGATATAATCTTGATCCTTGTCCTCCTCCTAAAATAATTGATAATACTTTTTTATTCATGATACCTTAGTGTTTAATGTTTTATACAAATTGATATACGCTTGTGCAGAAGTATCCCATGAGTGATTGATACCCATGATTCTGTTTCTTATATTTTTAAATTTTTGTATGTGTTTATACAAACTTTCAGCTCTTTTTATAGCGTATACAATAGCGTATACACTCACTTCTTGATGTATTATTCCAAAGCCTTTGTTATCGATATCGATTATAGTATCCTTTAATCCACCAATATTTCTCACAACGGGTATCGTACCGTATCTCAATGCATACATCTGATTTAAACCACAAGGTTCTACTCGTGATGGCATTAATAAAAAGTCGGCACCGGCATACATTATGTGCGATAATTTTTCATCATAGCCTATAAATGCATTGTAGGTGCCTTTATGCTTTTCTTTAAGTTTTTCTAATTCCTTTTCTATTTCCTTATTTCCAGATCCTAATAAAAGGATTGAACTGTGTTTTTCTTGTAATATTAAATCAAAAACTACAGGTAACAATTCAGCTCCTTTTTCCCCAACCAATCGTCCAATAAAAACAATAAGTGGTTTTTTGATGTCTAAATTAAACCGATCACACAAATATTTTTTATTTGCTTTTTTTCCGGACTGTACAATTGTAGGTCCATAGTTTTTAACGATATAATCATCTGTTTCCGGGTTCCAAACATCGGTATCAATTCCGTTTAAAATTCCTGAACATTTTTTGTGCTCATGTCGTAATAAAGATTCTAATCCGTTGGCTTTCACTTTTAATTCTTCCATATAACTCGGAGAAACGGTCGTAACACGCCAAGCACATTTTATCCCTGTAGCCAATGAATTTATTTGATGATTCCAATCTAACAAACCGGCATTTTCCATGTCGAATTCAGGAATGTAGGCTAATTTATCGTATGAAAACCAACCTTGATACTGTGCGTTGTGAATGGTTAATACACTTGAAATTCTACTTAATTTTTTATATTTTAATGACTGTGACATCATAAAAGGAATCAGCCCTGTATGATGATCGTGGCAATGGACAATTGTAGGTTTGTCTTTCCATGTCAGCAACCAATCTAAAGACGCAATTTGAAAAGAGATAAAACGATCTGCATCGTCTGACGAATATACATAGTTTCTAAATAATTGCTGAGGAATATCAACAAAAAACACTTCAAAACCTAAGGTGTTATTATCAAGCGTTTTAATCTCGTAGGGGAAAACAGCATCTCCTAAATTTAATTTGGATTTATAGATGGTCGTAAATGTGTGTGTTTGAGTAAATGCAGTATCATAAAAAGGAATCAATACTTCCGAAGTGATTTTTTTGCTACTTTGATATTTAGGTAATGCTCCTACAACATCGGCTAACCCACCCACTTTTGCAATAGGATAACACTCTGCACTTATATGTATAATTTTCATCTGTTTTAATTCTATTTTATAGTGGTAATACCAAAATAAATTTAGCGCAGGCTAAATACTGTTTGCTATTAACCATTTCCCTGTGCGTCAGGTTTTGACATGCTCAGTTCAAAAATTTAGCATTAAAAAGCTATAAAAACTCGTGTGCTATTTGTAATTAAAAAAATGGGGCAAAAAAGCCTCCTTGTGTTTGATTATTAACTATTATTTCTTAGTTAAACTGTTTAAATTACACTTTTTAATAAAACGCCTGTTGTTTTGAACAAATCAATCCTAAGAGTCGCAAATCTACACATAGGAATTACACATTCATTTTAGTCTCAGTAATTATGGCTAAGGTACAAAAAAGGATATAATCTTAGATTTATAATATTCAAGATATAATTGAATCATTAAAGCACATCAATTTAACTTATTTTTCAATAATTAATTTAGCAAAACGGACTGCGTTATCTGTTTTAATCTTACAGATATATATTCCATTTCTTAGGCTAGAAAGATCAATTGGAGCTTTATTTTGATAGGAGCTGATTTTTTTAATAATCTTACCGGTTTGGTCATAGATAATTATCGTATTGGAATAGCTATCATTTTGCAGATTCAGATAAAATTCATTTTGAGCCGGATTTGGATATATTGTAATGGAAGCAGCCATAATATCCGCTATGCCCACAGAAGCACTTCCTGGAAAAGTAATAGCATCAATCCAGGCGGTATCGCTACCATTAGAAATACTTCCATCTTTATAATACTCCCATTTTAAGTTGTAAGAACCTATAGCAAGTGTATAGGTTTCTTCTGACCAAACTTTTTCTCCGGACCACTCATCTTCTAAACTACCATTGATGTAGAACTTTAAATAATCGTAATTTTCCTCACTAGAAACTTTTTTATAAAAGGACAAAATACCTACTTCATCGCAACTAATATCAATAGAAATCGTTGATTTTTGACTATCTACAATTGCTCCGGCCTGAGAAGAATAAGAGCCTTCTTGTGATTCAATTGCACTTACAAACCAATCTGCATTTCCCATAAAATTCCAGTTATGGCTAAATTGATTTTGCTCAAAGCCGATTTGGTTTATAATATTAAAACTCTGATATCCACTTGTGGGGAAAGAAGATGTGTTTTGGGCATTTGATATGTCTTGTATTAGAAGTCTATATTCTATCAAATCCCCTACGGATAAATCGATATATGGGAAACTAGCTGAATACTTATTTCCTTCTGTATTTACAAAATAAACCTCAGCTTGTGTAGTTCCATTAATTTTCCAATCTACCCTACTATTTGCAATATCAATCCCTAGATTATCGCTTAATGCTGCTATAACCGTTGCGTAACCCCAAAGATTTTTATAATATTCAGCAATTACATTATGGATTATTTGTGGTGCTTCTGTATCTACAATCGTCGAAAAACTAAAATAATCAGTAGGTGCATTTTCGGGTAAACTAACCAAAGCATTACTATTTTCAGCAGTGATATAATAATCGTAAGTAGCAAGGGAGCCATGTCCAGGAATAGCAGCGGTATAAATATCGTCTCCTGAAGGATTCATATTACTACTCAACCATATCCCGGCATCTATTCTGTAGAAAAGTTTTGGTGAATCTGTGACTAGACCATAATTGCTGGTTACTTTAGCTTCAACGACATAAGGACCTGTAAAATCTTCCGAATCATTTAAAGGGACAGACTCAATATGCGGTAATGCCAAATACTGATAGGCGGCATAGATGTCAATTATTCCCCAACCGTATTCATTATTTGGAGTAGCGGCATTACTCGCAGACATTTTTAAGGCTTCAAAAATTTCCATATTACTGGCATCCGGTACCATTTCCCATAAAAGTGCGGCAGCACCTGCTGTCAAAGGGCATGAAAACGAAGTTCCACTAGCCGTTGTATAATTATTTCCTGAAGTACTGGCAACCACAACTCCCGAGCCCATAGCCATTACTTCGGGTTTAATCCTGCCATCTCCGGTTGGCCCCACTGAACTAAAACCGGTTCGAGTATCATCGGAATAAACTGCACCTACTGCCAAGACTTCATCACCATCTGCCGGAGCACCAATTGTAGTAACTCCATTACCTTCATTCCCGGCTGAATTCACTACCAATACACCAAGACTTGCCATGATATCGGCTGCAATCGTTATTATTGCTGTATTTCCATCTAATTCTGATGCATCATAACCCGTTCCATCATCATAATCAATATAACCTAAAGAGGTTGAGGTAATTGCTGCACCCAAAGCTTCTGCCCATTCGGCACCTGCTACCCAATTATCTTCTTCCACTTGTGTTTCTGAATCCGTATTTTCTGTTTTAGCTAAAAGATAGGTAGCTCCATAAGCCGGTCCTATTAATTGCCCTTCATAAAAACCTCCTATAGTGCTTAAAGTCATGGTTCCATGATTTCCTGTTCCCATATCACCTTCGTCATCTACATTGGGATCATCATTGACAAAATCATAAGCATCTAAAATAGTCATAGTGTCAAAAGATTGGTGTTCCAAATTATTAAAACCGGCATCTAATACACAGATAATAATTCCATTGCCACTATAACCCATATCATGAACAACAGGTACATTTATTTGTTCTAATTGAGTTAATGAAGAACCGTAATCCAAATTGTAAGTAGTGTTTTTTGTAGCTTTTGATTTGGTTTTATTGTCTACCAATTCTTCGTCATATTTTCTTTTTCTTACAATATCAATAGATTTTACAAAATCTAAATTCGCTATTTCCTTTAATTGCATTCCATTCACTTCCGCAGAAATAGCATTTAACCATTTTGATTGATGTCGAAATTTAACAAGAAAAGGAGATACTGCATTGATATAGGTGTCCAAAACAGGGACATCATAAAAACTCACTAAAGGTTTGTTTTTTAATAATTTTTTTCTTCTTTCTTTAGAGCGAGGATTGAGTGTTTGTTTTGCTGTAAGTAATTTTTGAGCGAGATTAGCGCCTTTATCTTTAAAGAAAATCCACACTGTGTACTCTTTATTCACTCCTTTATTAGCAATGCTTTCAGCTAAAACTCTTGTGGTTTTATTCGATTGTTGTGCATAAAAAATAGAAACAAACAAAAGAAGTATTGTTGTAAAAAAAAACTTATAAATTTTCATGAGTAAAAAATGTGAATAAATAAATGTGTAAACCTATGTTGGAGTTATATCAGGACACAAAGATAAAATAATAAACTCTTTTTTATTTAAAGAAGCTATAAAATAGTAAAAAGGTTTGAGAAAGCCACGTAAATGTGATTTTGTTCAAACAATATAAAAAAGGAATACTTCTACCGCATCTGATTTACCTTACTCATAAAGTGCTCAACTCTTTCTGCTTCCAATTCATTTTTCCAAAAAGCATCTTTCTTAAAGTAAGACCCGACGATTAAGGCATCTGATATTGGAAGAAAACTTGCCACGTTTTCTAAGGTAACTCCGGAACCTATAATAACGGGGATATCAACTTCTGATTTTACTAAATTTATGTCTTTACTATTTGCCTCGGAACCTGTTCGTTCACCAGTGAGAATTATTCCATCCGACAGAAAAAATGCAGCGGCGTGTGCTGTCTCTACTATATTCACATCTGCTGTCAAAGCGTGTGAACTGTGTTTTTTCTTAATATCTGTAAACACGGCTATATTTTCAGCATCAATTTGTTTTCTGTAACGCAATAGTTCAGCAGCCTGACTATCTATATAGCCTTCATCAGCCACATGACCAAAAACAAAACCTTCAGCTCGAATAAAATCCAACTGAGCAGTTTTTGCAACTGCCAATGCTTCTTTATTGGCTCCTGCTAATATTTGAATACCCATTGGTAGACCCGTTTCTCGTTTAATAGAATCGGCGATGACTGCCATTATACTAGTAATTTCAGGTCCTACTTTATTCTTTTGATAAGGAACATCATGCATATTTTCTAGCATCAATGCATCAATACCTGCTTTTTTGTAAATATAAGCTTCCTCAACAGCTTTATCAATAATAGTGCTAATAGCATCTTTATAATTTGGCGTTCCAGGTAAGGCTTGTATATGAATCATCCCAATGACAGGATGGGTAACTGAAAATATTTTTTGGAATTTTAACATTATATGTATTTAGCTTCTGAATATCTTGTAAATTTATCAAAATTTTAGATAGTGTGAAAACTGACAAGACAATAAATGTTTTTGGGGCTTCAAATGTTGATATTACCGGTTTTACCGAGAAAAAATTGATTTATGGCGATGCCAATATCGGACATACAATTACAACTCCGGGAGGTGTAGGGCGCAATATTGCTGAAAACTTATTCCGTTTGAACTTTAAGGTAAATCTAATTAGCATTTTTGGTGACGATCCCTTGAGTGACTATCTTATAAAATCATGCAAAGATTTAGGGCTAAAAATTAAGAATAGTCTGTTTCTAAAAAAGGCTTCAGCAGCTACATTTTTAGCTATAATGGATAGTAATAACGACTTAGCTTTAGGGATTTCGGCTATGGACATTTACAAAAATATTGATATTGACTCCATACGTAAAAAGATATCTGAATTAGCAAAAACGGATTATACTGTACTCGAGACAAATTTTCCTACTGATATACTCGAATTGCTAGTAAATCATATAACACATACAAAATTTGTTTTAGACACAGTTTCAGGGAAAAAAGCATTGCGTTCAAGACCTATTTTACCGCATCTTTACATTCTAAAGACCAATTTATTAGAAGCTCAAATGTTATCAGGAATTGATCCAAACAACACAAAAAGTAAAGAAAAGTTAGTTGCCTATTTTATAGATTTAGGAGTGAAAAATGTTTTTATTACCACAGGAAAAGAAGGTGTTATTTATGGCAATAAGCAGCTTATTGCGCAAAGAGGACCGATACCTTCAAATATTATGAATACGATAGGAGCCGGTGATTCATTTGTTTCAGGTATTGTCTATGCTGATTCTTTAGGATTGGATATTCATAAAATGGCCTTATACGGTATGGCAAGTGCAAGTATAAATGTTCAGTATGATGGAGCCGTTTCTCCTAAAATGAATGTCGCAAATCTTGAGGAAGTAATCAGTAATCTCTAATTAATAGTAGATTGTTAGTAAGCATAAAAAAACAGAAGCAACAACAAAAACAATGAATCCCTACTTAGACATACTTCCGGAAGTACAAAAAGCACTTGACAACAAAGAAGCTGTTGTAGCACTTGAATCTACCATTATTTCACACGGTATGCCCTATCCTAAAAATTTGGAAACCGCATTTCTACTGGAATCTGAAGTGAGAAAGCATGGAGCAATACCGGCTACGATTGCTCTAATTGATGGAAAAATCAAGGTAGGATTAACCCAAGATGAACTCACTTTTTTAGCCAAAGAAGGAACAAAAGTTATTAAAACCAGCCGAAGAGATATCCCTTATGTGTTAGCGCAAAAGTTAACCGGAGCTACAACTGTTGCTGCCACGATGATTGCAGCTGAAAAAGCAGGTATTGCCATTTTTGCAACCGGTGGAATTGGCGGTGTTCACAGAGGTGCTTCTAAAACATTTGACATTTCAGCAGACCTGCAAGAATTAGCCAAAACCAATGTAGCGGTGGTCTGTGCAGGAATAAAAGCAATATTAGACCTAGAATTAACCTTAGAATATCTTGAAACGCTCGGCGTCCCCATATTGGGATATCAAACCGATGAATTACCAGCATTTTATACGCGTAAAAGTGGTTTTAAAGTGGATTATAACTTGCAAAATCCACAAGAGATTGCAACACTTTTAAAAGCAAAATGGGATTTAGGCATCGCCGGTGGTGTCGTTATCACCAACCCTATTCCAAAAGAAAGTTCCTTAGATTTTAATCTTATGACCGACGCAATTGACAAGGCTATATTAGAGCAAAACAAACTCGGCATAAAAGGCAAAGAAAGCACCCCATTTTTACTTGCAAAAGTCAAAGAATTAACACGAGGGAGAAGTTTAATATCAAATATTGAACTGGTTCGGAATAATGTGATTTTGGCCGCTAAAATTGCCGTAGCATATGTTAAAACCTATCATTAGCTTTTATTTAACATGCTACTTAACAAATAATTATTGTTTTAAACGTTGTATATATATGAGTTATCTTTTATATATAGTTTTTAGTTTTACTCTTTTTCTTTCTTGTCAAGATTCCAAAAAAAAAGTGGATACTCAAACTGTTATTACAACGAAGAATTTGCAGCAAAGTCTTATTAATAAAAACGGAACAACTATAAAAACTCGTTTTAATCCACCTGAAGAATTTACAAGAATACAAACTAACAAAAACACTTTTGCTCATTATCTGCAAAACTTTCCTCTTAAACCACATGGTTCTGAAGTACATTTATACAACGGAGATTTAAAGTACCGCCAAGATGTACATGCTGCTATTTTGGATATAGATGTGGGGAATCGTGATTTACAACAATGTGCTGACGCCACCATGCGACTTCGGGCTGAATATTTATACGGACAAAAAGAATATGATAAAATCAGTTTTAATTTTACCAATGGGTTTAAAGCGACCTATTCAAAGTGGAGAAAAGCTTATCGAATCAGAGTTCAAGGAAATAAGGTCAATTGGATCAAAACAAATTCTCCTTCGGTTTCCTACAAATCATTTCGTAAATATCTGGTGATGGTATTTAGCTATGCAGGAACTTTGTCATTAGAAAAAGAGCTTCCTTCTCGGCAATTAAACAAGCTTGAAATAGGCGACATTTTTATTCAAGGTGGCAGTCCCGGTCATGCCATTATTGTAGTTGATATGGCTGTTGATAAAAACGGAAATAAAATATTTATGCTCGCACAAAGTTATATGCCGGCACAAGATATTCACATACTTACTAATCCAAACGACAGAAAATTAAGTCCATGGTATGCTACTCAGAAACTAGAACAACTAATTACTCCTGAATGGACTTTTACCAAAGATGATTTAAAACGCTTTCATTAATGGAACTTGTCCTGAAATAGGTTTACACCTCTAAAGGCGAAGTGCCCTGACTTAGCACAACCACAAAAAGAAAAAAATCCTTTACTTTTATTCATTTTCTGAGCAAAGAAGCATCATGCAGGTGAGATTTTATCCAACGCGACATTCTGGCTCATGCACTAAAAATGTACACTGGACATGTTCTTAACGTTTTGCCTTACTTTTTTCTAAAAAAAGTTAAAAAAACACTAAGTTTGTCAATATGGAAATTGCTTTTCAGAGAAAAATGTATCTTTGACTAAAATAATAAATTATGGACTTACAAACATCAAAAATTGAACTTGCAAAACTTATTTTAAGTATTGAGAGTGCTGAATTTGTTGAAAAATTGAAAGCCTTTGTTATAAGAGAAAAAAAAGATTTTTGGGATGAACTATCTTTATCTGAACAAAAGGAGATAGACAAAGGAATTAAAGAATTAGATAACGGGGAAAGAGTATTATTTGATGATTATTTGAAAAAAACATCTTAAATGAAAGTTTTTCTATCCAAACAAGCTGAATATAAGCTTGATATACTTTTAGCCTATTTACTTGAAAAATGGAGTGAAAAAACAAAAGATGATTTTATAATTAATCTTAGAGCTAAGTTTAAACAAATATTCATTTTTCCTGAGAGTTGTCCTAAATCAGAAAAACGAACTGGATTGTATAAGTGTATATTGACAAAACAAACAACATTTTTCTATAGAATCAACATAGAAAAAGAAATTGAAATTATTACATTTTTTGATACACGTCAGAATCCTAATAAATTAGATGCCGAATTATAAAAAAACGAAAGTACAACAAAGAACTGTACCCCGCTGCGCAAGGTATATAACCCACAGGTTATGCAAAGTTTTTAACTTTGAGTCATCCCACTACCGTACGCATCCTTTCGTGTGGTAAAGTAAAAAAATAGTATTTTTATCTAGTGTCTTGTCCTGAAATAGGTTTACACCAAAACCCTGAAAAATAAACAAAATATATCCATAGTATGCCAATCTTATTACTCCTGAATGGACTTTTACCAAAGATGATTTAAAATGGTTCCGTTAATAATTTCCAAAAGGTATGGTAAAACCAATTGAAGGAAACACAATAATTTCATCCATTCCTGAAGCAATAGGTGCTGCCAATATAAAATCGAGGGCTGCTTTTTTAATCATCCATCTCCCACCAAAACTGATAATTGCCAAAGCTTCATCATCGATTTTTATGTAATAGTTTTCAGAAAGAAGATAGAAACGGCTTGAAACTCTATGCAGTCCACTAATATTTACCAAAGGAGACTCTGCCCATTCACCATCTACATAACCATACCCTAGACTGACGCTAATATTGCTGTCACGGTTTCCAATAGTAGAAAGTGCATATACAATACCGAAACCACCAATATCATCACCATCACCTAAAATGGCCCCTATGAGTGCTCCACCACCTACATTAAATTTATCTTTTATAATGGGAATTGAAAACTTTGGAGTTATAAAGATCGGAGTGGGTGCTCCACCAAAGAAAAACATGGGTATAACTCCTCCACCAATAGAGATATTATCAGTAATCCCGTAAGAAAGTTGATTCCATAACACATCAATATTCTGATAATTATACTCTCCTTTTTTTAGACCATATCCATTGGGTGCCCAAAAATAACGAGTTGCTTGAGGGTTATCAAACCACAATTTTCCATCTTTAATTTGTGAAACTTTAATTACTTTTTGTGATTTTATATCACTTTTAGAAATACTGATTTCACCTAATTTGTCTGTTTTCAGCACTAGTTTTTCCGCATCTTCACTACTAATTGTGCCGACAAACTCATTACCATCACTCGTTTCTATCTTTACGTATTTTAAATTTTCTTCCACTTGAGCTTGTAAATTCTGAAAACCTACAAAAAGGAAGATAAAAAGAAAACTAATTTTTAATATTTTCATAATTAAAGTAATGTTTGGTGAAAAACTA
>JAOZTK010000001.1:69628-70810 GCA_029942185.1 Flavobacteriaceae bacterium | reverse complement strand
TAACTTATGCTTTAGCTAATTTTTGATCATATTTTCCCGTTCCCAACTGATTTAATAAAGTAAAATGACTTTTTAAAGCACTAAAAAATGTTTTGTGTTCATGATACGTAATGTTAAAGTCTGCTGCTGTCTCTTTTACTATTTTAGATATTTTTTTATAGTGAACATGGCATACTTTAGGAAATAAATGATGTTCGATTTGATAATTTAAACCTCCAATAAACCAAGAAAACAATACGCTTTTATCAGCAAAATTTGAGGTAGTTCTCATTTGGTGTATCGCCCAATTATTTTCTATATTGGAATTTTCATCAGGAACAGGAAATTCAGTTTCTTCAATAACATGTGCGGGTTGAAAAATCAATGCTAGTGAAAGTCCTGTGATAAAATGCATAATAAAAAAACCTAAAAGTGATTGCCACCATAAAACATCAACTAATAGTATTGGTAATACAATCAACAAAATAGCATACCATATTTTGTGAATAATTACTTGTGTTAGTGCTTTTGGAAAAGTAAGTCCTTGACCTGACAATAAACCTTTTTTATTATACCGTACAAGTTGTTGGAAATCTTTGCTTACAAACCAATAAATACTCATAATGGCATAAAAGAATGGTGCATAAAATGCTTGAAAACGATGTAATTTCTTGCGTTTTTGATTTGGGGAAAAACGCATAGCTGGCGTTTCAATATCTTCATCATAACCATCAATATTCGTAAAAGAATGGTGAAGTACATTATGTTGAATAATCCAGTTTTTATGATAACCTCCTAAAAAGTTAAGTGTAAAACCAAGTACTTTATTTACTTTTTTGTTTTTAGAATAGGATCCATGATTCGCATCGTGCATTACAGACAAACCAATACCCGACATACCAAAACCCATCAAAACCCACATAAATAGCACCCAACCTAGTGATGAAATAACACCTGTTAGCATTAATATAAGTGGAACGAAATATAAAGACAACATAAAAAATGTTTTAAACTTCATGTTGAAATTGGCATATTTTGAAATATTATTATCCTTAAAATGCTTGTTGACTCTACTTCGTAACTCTTTTAAAAACTCGGGTTGAGATTGTGTATTAAACTTAAGATTTGGGATATTCATTACTATGGGATTTATATAAATACAACCGCAAATGAAACAATTTATTATTAGGAAACAAAATTATA
>JAOZTK010000001.1:28318-69618 GCA_029942185.1 Flavobacteriaceae bacterium | reverse complement strand
CGAACTCGCGACCCCCTGCGTGACAGGCAGGTATTCTAACCAACTGAACTACCAGACCGTGCTTTATAAGCGGATGCAAATATAAACTGTTTTTTTATATATCTGTAAAATTTTTGTTTTTTTTTGATGAAATCGAGATTGAGTATCTGTCTAACATTAGTTAATAAGCTTGTAAATGTGTTTAGGTTTTATTTAAACTGTTTAGAAAATCTTAAAACTTCTTTTTCTGTACCATTGCAATCAAAAGTCAAACATATTATATAACTTTGCTGATAATAAATCGTTTTTTGCAGTTGTAATTATACAAAACCTACCACTATGAATATTCCAACAGTCAAATTTAATAAACAGGATCAACCTGAATTTTTAAAAGAATTGCGCACTAGGGTCAATGCCTATTTCAAAGAAAACAACATCTCAAAATATGCTAATTTTAATATGAAAATTAAAACAATTTTCATGTTGTTATTGTATTTTATTCCTTATTTACTCATGCTTACAGGAATTATTTCAACAATAGGAATGGTGTTGTTTATGTGGGTTTTGATGGGTTTTGGAATGTCGGGAATCGGCTTATCCGTAATGCATGATGCCAATCATGGATCGTATTCAAAAAATAAAAAAGTGAATAAGGTGCTTGGTTTTATGCTTAATTTTATTGGAGGTTATCATATCAATTGGATTATACAACACAATGTATTGCATCATTCTTATACAAATATTGATGGGTACGATGATGATATTGCCAATCCATTAATGCGGTTTTCACCCAATCAAAAACGAAAATACATGCATCGTTTTCAAGCATTTTATGCACCCTTCTTTTATGCAATAATGAGTATTTATTGGTTTACCGCCAAAGATTTTCTACAATTAGTTCGTTATAATAAAAAAGGATTATTATCCGGTCAAGGCCTTACTTTTAACAAGGCACTTACTCGTATAATTTTTCATAAAGTCTGGTATACAGTATTATTTATCGTATTGCCAATTATGTTAGTTGCCGTGCCGTGGTGGATCTCATTATTAGGATTTTTTATTATGCATTTTATTACCGGGCTTGCGTTAGCCCTTATCTTTCAACCGGCTCATGTTATACAAGAAACGGAGTTTCCGTTGCCTGATAAAAATAGTACTATAGAGAATAATTGGGCAATTCACCAAATGAAAACAACCTCAGATTTTGCCGATAAAAGTGTGCTGTTTTCGTGGTTTATCGGAGGTTTAAATTACCAAATAGAACATCATTTGTTTCCTAAAATTTGTCATGTTCACTATAAAAAGATTGCTAAAATTGTCAAGCAAACCGCTGCAGATTTTGATATAACCTACCACCAGCACAAAACATTTTTTGGCGCTTTAAAAAGTCATTTTTCCATGTTAAATCAATTGGGAACCGGTGAATACGATAGGAGACGTGCAAAAACTTAACTTTTAAACATTCTTTTATTGAGTAAAAGATTCGGTTTTTCCGATTTTTCTTACTTTTACCCCATGCAAGGAGTTGTAACAAAATCTACGGGAAGCTGGTACAAGGTACGTACAAAAGAAGGAAAAACTTTTGAATGTCGTATGAGAGGAAAGTTCCGTGTCAAAGGAATTAAAAGCACCAATCCGGTTGCGGTAGGTGATTTGGTAGATTTTGAAATAGAAGTTAATCATGAGACAGCTGTCATTAATACTATTCACGAGAGACAGAATTACATCATTCGGAAATCCGTTAATTTATCAAAACAAACACATATCATCGCGGCAAATATTGATATTGCTTTTTTGTTAATTACAATAGAAAATCCCATAACACACACTGCATTTATCGATCGTTTTTTGGCTACTGCTGAAGCGTATCATATCAATGCAATACTGCTTTTTAATAAAATTGACACCTATGATGATGATTTGCTATTTGAAAAAGATTATTTAAAACAACTTTATGAAAAAATTGGTTATACCTGTATTGATGTTTCTGCCAAAACAGGGGTTAATATTGAAAGCATAAAAAAACTGATGAAAGATAAAACAAGTTTGTTTGCAGGTCATTCCGGAGTTGGGAAATCAACTTTAATCAATGTTATTGAACCGGGTTTAAACATCAAAACAAAACCCATTTCAGAAGCACACAAACAAGGAGCACATACAACTACTTTTGCGCAGATGTATCCCCTACATTTCGGTGGATTTATCATAGACACACCCGGGATTAAAGGTTTTGGGGTTGTTGATTTTTCCCAAGAAGAAGTCGGAGATTTTTTTCCGGAAATTTTTGCTTTAAAAGAAAAATGTAAATTTAATAATTGTAGACATGTTGACGAACCTAAATGTGCTGTGATAAAAGCGGTGGAAAATGGAGAAGTTTCAGAATCACGCTATTATAATTATTTGCAATTGTTAGAAAATGAAAAGAGCCCTTATAGATAATGGAATAAAACCAAACCTATGAAAGCAGTTATCCAACGAGTGAGCGATGCCTCAGTGCTAATTGAAGAGCAGAAAGTTGCAGCTATCAAAAGAGGTTTTATGATTTTACTCGGTATTGAAACGAAAGACACAACTGAAGATATTATTTGGTTATCCAACAAAATAACGAACCTACGGATTTTTAATGATGACGAAGGAGTGATGAATCTTTCAATAAAAGATATAAATGGAGAAGTTATTGTCGTCAGTCAATTTACACTACACGCAAGTACTAAAAAGGGAAATAGGCCTTCATATATCAAAGCTGCGAGACCTGAAATTGCGATTCCTTTGTATAATCACTTTATAGAACAGCTAGAACTAGATTTGAATAAAAAAGTTCAAACGGGAAGATTTGGAGCTTATATGCAACTCAATTTTATCAACGACGGACCTGTAACCATATTAATTGACACTAAGAATCGTCAATAATTTTATGTGCTCATGTCTTTTTTAACATAACTTTTTCAGTCTAATTTTGTGGTTTTTAAGGCGTTTTGCGACTTTTGCATTTAGTTAAAAATGCAGTGTATATTATTTTGTTTTTTAAAAAACACATCATACTATTTTTTCTTTTACTCAGCGGAGTTATTTTTGCTCAAGATTTTGAGTTTACCACTTCTGTCAGCAAAAGTGTGCTGGGCGTCAACCAACGTTTAAAAATTGAGTTTAGCGTTAATAAAAACGGTGCAGATAATTTTAAAGCACCCGATTTTTCTAATTTTAAAGTCGTTGCCGGACCCAGTTCTTCTGTCAGTCAATCATGGGTTAATGGAAAATCTTCCTATTCACAATCCTATATTTATATCTTAGAACCAAAAATCATAGGGAACCACACTATTTCTCCCGCTCAAATAGCGTATGAAGGAGTTATTATTTACTCCAATTCTGTCAAAATAACTGTCACTGAGAAAATAGCTCTACCCAAAAATCCGAATGATCCTAATTATATCGCACAAGAGAATATTCATTTAGTGGCTTTTGTCTCTAAAACAAATCCTTATATAGGAGAAGGAGTCTATGTAGAATATCGGCTTTATTTTAGTGAAAAAATTGGTTTTAGCAATCCCCAATTTGGAGAAAATCCAAAATACGAAGGTTTTTGGAATCAAGAAATTCCAATTAAGAACAACCGAGAAAAAAGAGGAGAGTTTAAGGGTCAAAATTATCGTTATTACACGATTAAAAAAACTGTTTTAATTCCTCAAAAATCAGGTAAATTATATGTCAACCCTATGAGTGTAGACTTGGTTGTCTCCGTTCCATCCGGTCGTTACGATTTTTTTGGTAATCCCCAAACCCGAAGGATCAATGCACACTATACTTCTGATAAAAGACAAATCTATGTAAAGGCATTGCCTATAGATGGAAAACCTGTCGATTTTACCGGAGCGGTAGGTAATTATAATTTGGATGTCGGACTTAGTAAAAGCTCCCTAAAAGCCAATGAATCAACTCAAGTTGAAATAAAAATTACGGGAGAAGGTAACTTAAAACTCTTTGGAATTCCAAAAATAGTGGTGCCTTCAGAATTAGAGGTTTATACTCCGGAAAACAAACAAAATGTCCGCACCACATTAAATGGTTTAAAAGGTAATATCACCGAGACTTATTCAATTGTTCCGGAATACAAAGGAAAATATAAAATTCCCGTTGTTAATTTTTCTTATTTTAATCCAAAAGACAAGCAATATCACAGGCTTTCTTCAAAAGAACTTATCCTTGAGGTTACAGAAGGTAAGACGTTGCCCTCAACTACAAATAACGAATCAACAACAAAACAAATAGTAAAGAACACAGGAGGCGATTTTAGGTTTATTCATACGAAAACGGAATTTATAGCACCACATACTTTTGAATTTTACAATTCAAAATGGTATTATGGTTTGTTGTTATTCTTCTTGTTAACAATTCCTATAGGAATTTTTATTGGAAGAAAGCGTAAAAAAATGATACGTGATATTGTGGGAAATAAAAAAAGAACCGCAGATAGATTAGCGAAGAAATATTTATCGGAGGCCAAAAAACAAATAAACAATAAAGATGCTTTTTATATAGCTTTAGAAAGGGCATTGCACAATTTTTTAAAAGCAAAATTATCTATAGAAACAGCGGATATCAGTCAAGAAAAAATAAAAAAATTACTATCAGAATATCAAGTAAGTGAAGATACCATTATTGATTTTAATGAGGTATTAAATGATTGTGATTTTGGTCGATTTACACCGACTACAAATTTAAAAATGAAAAATGTTTACAAAAAAGCTAGTGAGATAATTTCTAAAATAAGTTCTGAATTAAGGTAATAATTACAAATTGAAACAAAGAGTACTTTACATATCGTTTTTTATTATAACAATGGCTATATCTGCACAAGATATTACTAGTCAAAGTGATCTTCTTTTCGAAAAGGCAAATAGCGCCTACCGTAATGGTTTTTATGAAGAAGCCCTAAACAACTACCGTCAAATTGATAGTTTTGGCTTACAATCTGCCGATTTGTACTATAATTTAGGAAACACCTGTTACAAACTGAACCAAATTGCACCGAGTATTTATTATTATGAAAAAGCTTTACTCGTTAATCCGCATCACACAGACGTAAAACACAATTTAATTTTTGCCCAGAGGATGACAATTGACGCTTTTGAAGTACTTCCTAAAAGTGTTTTTCAAAAAATTAATGAAAAAATAATCTATCCTATTTCTTATAATACGTGGGCTTTAATCAGTGTAATTATTGCTCTTTTATTAAGTACTTTCTTTTTGCTTTATCATTTTTCTCGTTATACAAATACCAAACGTCTTTTTTTTAGTCTTGGTTTTATAAATATCGCTTTGTTTTTAATCAGTTTGAGTTTTAGCATAAAAGCAAAACACTACAGCACTCATAACCAACCTGCTATCATCTTTAACTCAAAAGTCTCTGTAAAATCAGAACCTAATAATACTGCGTCAGAAGCTTTTGAATTACACGAAGGCACTAAGATTTTAGTACTTGAAAACATGGATGATTGGTCCAGAATAAAGCTGGTAGATGGCAAAGTTGGATGGCTTTTAAACGATACTTTTAAAAAGTTGAAATAGTTTTTTTCATCGGTCGTTCCCCTCTGATATATCATAAACTTTTTGTAACTTTGTGACTGCTTTATTTTTAAAATTTAAATATACTATTATGAAAAAAATTTATTTATTATTGGTCACAATTTTAGTGACTAGTTTGTCTTTTGGACAAGATCTAATAATTACTGGAACTTTTGATGGACCCCTTACGGGTGGTGTCCCAAAAGGCGTAGAACTATACGTAGTAAACAATATTCCTAATTTAAGTATCTATGGAGTTGGAAGTGCAAATAACGGAGACGGTTCTGACGGTGAAGAATTTACTTTTCCCGCTGATGCTGCTACTGCCGGTGATTTTCTTTATATAGCTTCTGAGGATGTAGAGTTTACTAATTTTTTCGGGTTTGCTCCGAATTACACTTCAGGTGCAATGGCAATAAATGGTGATGATGCTATTGAATTGTTTATGAATGGAGGTGTGATAGATCTTTTTGGTTTAATTGATGTAGATGGTACTGACGAACCGTGGGAATATCTAGATGGTTGGGCATATAGAGCTGATGGTACCGGACCTGATGGAAATACTTTTGTTTTGGCTAACTGGTTCTTTAGTGGAATAAATGCATTTGATGGTGAAACAACAAATGCAACTGCAGCGATACCATTCCCTGCAGGCGCATATATATATTCTGCTTCCCCTGACCCATCAATTTCTATATCATACCCTGCCAATACTACTTATAACCCTGAAATAACTGATTTTGATGTTCTTTTTAATGTTGCCAATTTTGCCGTTGCAAGTTCTGGTGGCGATGGTTATATTAAGTACACCCTAGATGGTGGTAGTGCTACATCGTATTATACTACTGACCCTATCGCTTTATCTGGTTTGGCCGCTGGTTCCCACACTTTTTATATGGAATTAGTTGATAACTCAGGGGCTGTATTATCTCCTGAAGTAAACGATCAAGTCGCTTTTGATATTGCATCTTATACAAACGTTGCTAATTTAGCTGCTTTACGAGCTGGTACAGAAGGAGAATATTATAAAGTAACCGGTGAAGTTTTTGGCACCTACGCACAAGAATATAACAATCAAAAATGGGTGCAAGATGCAACAGCGGGTATGAAAATCCATGATCCGGATGAGGTTATTACTACTGCCTATAACGAAGGAGATGGTGTTGTAAATTTAAGAGGAAAATTAGCTTCTTATAACCAAGTATTGCAGTTTGTACCAACGACTGATCCCGGACTTAATTCAACAGGTAATGTCGTCACACCCGAAGTAATTACACTTGCTGATTTAACAAGCAAAGGTTTGGCAGAGTACGAATCTGAACTCGTCCAAATAGCACAAGTTAGTATTGCCGATGTTTCCGGTGGAGATGGCACCTTCCAAACGGGGACCAACTATGATATTACCGACGCATCCGGTACTTCTATTTTAAGAACAGATTTTTTTGATGCTAATTATATAGGTACTGATTTACCACTAATTCCTATGGACTATACTTGTATTGTCAGTGGATACAATGGAACTCCTCAAGTAACACCACGTGATACCAGCGATATTCTAAGTGTAGACCAACAAAATGTAATTGAAGGTTTTTCCTTATATCCAAATCCGGTTACTCATGGTATTATTAACATTAGCACATTAAATAATTCTGATAAAAATATTCAAATATTTGATCTGCTAGGAAAAGTTGTTTTCACACAAACCACTGCTAAAACAAGTATTGATATATCCAATTTAAATAGTGGAATTTACATTATCAACATTGAAGAAAATAATCATTTCGCTACTCAAAAACTAGTGATAAAATAAGTTTGATGAATTTATATCTTGTATTTGATGTAAAATAATCAAGGCTTTATACAATAAAAAAACGTCCAATTAAATTTGGGCGTTTTTTTTATCTCTTGTATTCAATTTAATAATCTTATCCGAAAAATTTGGAAGGTATGAAGACAAAAGATCCATGATGCATTATAGTTTTTTTGTACCTTTACAAAAAGTTAAAAAATGCTACAAAATATCGACCTACACAATATTTTATTTCTAGATATTGAGACTGTTCCTGAAACTGCTGATTATACCAATTTATCAAAAATCAAAAAGGAGCTTTTTACAAAAAAAACAGAATACCAACGTAAAGCAGAGGGTATTTCTCCGAAAGATTTTTATGACCGCGCTGGAATTTGGGCTGAATTTGGAATCATAATTTGTATTTCTGTCGCTTTTTTTACAGAAGACAACAAGCGACAAAAGCTACGTGTTACTTCTTTTTACGGTGACGAAACAGAACTTTTAACAAATTTTAAAAACTTGTTAGACACACATTTTAATAAACCTAAACACCTGCTCTGCGCTCATAATGGGAAAGAATTTGATTTTCCATATATCGCCAGACGCATGATTATTCGCGGAATTGAATTACCTGATAAATTAAATCTTTTTGGCAAAAAACCTTGGGAGGTTTCGCATCTTGACACTTTAGATTTATGGAAATTTGGAGATTATAAACACTATACTTCGCTGCAACTTCTAACTACTATTTTAGATATTCCTTCTCCAAAAGATGATATTGATGGCAGTCAGGTTGCTGAAGTTTATTACAAAGAAAAAAACCTAAAACGTATTGTAAAATACTGTGAAAAAGATACACTTGCTGTGGCGCAAGTATTGTTACGTTACCTAAACAAACCTATTTTATCGGATGAAGATATTTTGTTTATAGAAAAATAACTGTTTTTTAAAATAAAAGCCTGTCGTGTCTATTAAGAAACTACAGGTCTTTTAAAATCTTTACTATCTGCTCTACCTGCTTCTCTGTAATCTCCAGGTGGGTTACCATTCGTAATTTACCCTCACCCATAGTGCTTAACAAAACACCTTTTTCTTTTAATTTTTCTATAAATTCCGCCTCAAGTATTCCTTTATGTAAATAAAAAATAATAATATTTGTTTCAATAGACGCTACTTTTTTAACAAAACGGCATTTTTGAAGCCCTTTTCCTATAGCTCTTGCTTTTTGATGGTCTAGAGCCAAACGTTTTACATGATGATCTAAAGCATAAATACCGGCAGCGGCCATATAACCCGCTTGTCGCATAGCACCTCCAAATAATTTCCTAATTCTCAAAGCTTTTGCAATATATTTTTGGCTGCCTAATAAAACCGAACCCACCGGAGCTCCAAGACCCTTAGACAAACAAATAGAGATTGTATCAAAAATTTTACCGTATTGTTCAGGAGATTCATTTTTAGCGACTAAAGCATTAAAAAGTCGTGCTCCGTCTAAATGAAAAGATAAATCATTTTTAATACAAATCTCTTTAATCTTGAGAATCTCCTTATAATCCCAACAAGCGCCACCGCCCTTATTAGTTGTGTTTTCTATAGCTACTAAAGAGGTTATGGGTAGATGAATGTTGGTTTTATCATTAATTGCTTCGGCGACTTGCTCGGCGGTGAACATTCCTCTTTGCCCGTCCAGCAAGCGACATGACACTCCTGAATTAAAAGCAGCACCACCTCCTTCAAAATTATACACATGTGCCCATTTATCACAAATCATTTGTTCCCCTTGCTGGGTATGTAATTTAATCGCTACCTGATTTGCCATTGTTCCCGACGGGAAATACAGCGCTGCTTCCATTTCAAATAAAGAAGCTATTTTCTTTTGTAAGGCATTTACGCTCGGATCTTCTTGAAATACATCATCGCCCACTTCGGCATGAAACATATAATCCAACATTTTTGAGGTTGGTTTGGTAACTGTATCACTTATTAGATTTATCATTTTAAACATGTTTTACAATTTGAGCGTCTTTATTTTCTTATCATGCCTATATGGGGAATATCATCTTCCATGTACTCAATTCCCACCTGTTTAAAACCAAAATTTTCATAAAAATTTTTTAAATAGGTTTGTGCACTTATACGTATGGGTTTGGGAATATTTTTCTCTTCAATAAATGTAATGGATTTGCGCATTAATTCTTGTCCCAAACCCAAACCCCTGTATTTAGGATTACTGACAACTCTTCCGATAGCTGTTTCTTGAAAATAATCACCTGGATTGAAAATACGAGTATAGGCTATTACTTCACCATTTTCAACAGCGAGAACATGAAGTGCTTTTTGATCTTTATTATCTACGTCTTGATAAGGACAATCTTGCTCCACCACAAAAACTGCTGCGCGTAATCGTAATAAACCGTAGAGTTCATCTTTGGTTAATTCCTTATATGTTTTAATTGACCACTGCATACGTGCTGAATACTCTTTGATTTTTAATTATTAAATTTCAAATATACGGGCTTTTTTAACGCTGTACTTAATGTTACATTTAAAACCTCTAAAAACAAATACTTTTGTCTTTTTAAAATAAAAGGTATTAAACCTCAGGGTATCCCGATAGCCATCGGGACTGAACCCAATAACCCGCTGAAAAAGCGGGATTAATTCGACTAACCACGCCAAAAAGCGTGGAGTCTCACGAATAAAACAAATTATGTTTAAAAAATCTTTAAGTATTGTATTTCTTTTTCTTTTTGCAGTAGTCTCATTTGCTCAAAATAATCTTTCTTATGGAGTAAAAGCAAGTGTGTTACTTAATTCAGCTATTTTACCTGATATTAAAATAAACAACAGTATCGGAAGTGTTTTACAAGGGGATGATGTGGTAAAGGGTGTGCCTCATTATGCGGATATAACTTATAATTATCAATTCGGTGGATTTGCTGCATACAAGGATGGATTTGGGTTTAGTATGCTGGAAGTTAATTATACAACCACTAAAATTTATGACGAAATTAATTTTAATTACGATATTTTGGATGAAATTAATATGGTTATACTCGATAGAGATTTTTCATATTTAGATATTGCCATATCCTATAATATTTTCGTTTCAAGAAATAAAAAACTATTCTTTACAATCGGTGGAAGTCCTTCTTTTTTAGTATCAAATACAGGAAGTGAAACTCCGGAAAAATTGGATATAAGGGTCTTTTCGGGTTTTGGGTTTAATCTAAGCGATCGGGTTCGTATCAGTGCAAGAGCTGAGCTAGGTGTTTTAGAGGTTTATAAAGAATCTTATATACATCATATTATGGTTCCCGTAAGTGTTTCAATTGGGTTTTAATGATTTGTCTTTCGTCGTACGCTTTAGGCTAACGCAGCGATAAAGGGTTTCATTTTTTTAAAAACTTCAATTGTTTCTTCAACTTCTTTCATCGTATGTGTAGCTGTGGGAATAATTCTTAAAATAATCATTCCTTTTGGAATCACTGGATACACTACCATAGAGGTAAAAACACCGTATTTTTCTCTCATCTCATAAACAATTTTACGTGCGTCTTCTATAGAGCCTTTTAAATAAATCGGCGTTACAGCTGAGTTGGTATCTCCAATTTCATATCCTATCTCTTTTAAACCTGATTGTAGGGATCTTACGATGCGCCACAACTTATCTTTTTGCTCAGTAGATTCACGAAGTAAATGAAGTTTATATAAAGCGCCTTCAACCATAGGCATCGGAAGTGATTTTGCAAATATTTGTGAGCGCATTGTATATTGTAAATGCTTTATTACTTCTTTTGTAGAGGCTACATAAGCACCGATACTCGCAAAACTTTTAGCAAATGTGGCAAAATATATATCTATCTCATCTTGAATTCCTTGTTCAAAAGTAGCTCCCTGTCCTTGTGGTCCTAATGTTCCAAATCCGTGTGCATCATCTATAAAAATTCTAAACTCAAAATCCTTTTTTAAAGCGACAATTTCTTTTAACAATCCTTGATCTCCGCGCATTCCAAAAACGCCTTCTGATACCACCAAAATAGATCCTCCTGTCTTTTTAATTACTTTTTCAGCACGTACCAATTGTTTTTTTAAACTCTCAATATCATTGTGATCAAAAACAAAACGTTTTCCTAAATGTAAGGAAACTCCGTCGACAATACAAGCGTGCGATTCATAATCGTACACAATTACGTCGTGCCGATCTACCAAGCTTTGAATGATAGAAACAACACCTTGGTACCCATAATTCAATAAATAAGCTGCTTCTTTTTCTTGAAACTCAGCGATTTCTTTTTCAAATTGTGCGTGTTTTTCCGTATGACCGGACATCATTCTTGCACCCATCGGATAGGCTAAGCCCCATTTTTTGGTGGCTTCTGTATCTCTTCTCCGAACTTCAGGATCATTTCCCAAACCTAAATAGTCATTGATACTCCACATAATAACTTCCTTACCATTAAACTGCATTCTAGGTCCAATCGCCCCTTCTAATTTTGGGAACATATAATAGCCTTCACTAGAAGCGGCATAATCTTTTAAAGGTCCGTGTTTTGCTTTAATTTTATCAAATAAATCCATTTTTTGTGCTTTAATGTCTGTTTAAAAACTTAGGTTTTTTTGTTTTAGAATAAATCTGCTGCATTTTCAGCTTCTGATTCAGGTGTGTACAATTTTCCCATATACTTTAATCCGTGATCAGGAAAATTTAATACGGCCATACTTATTTTTTCTTCAGAATGCTTTTTCCGGTATTGTTTAAAAGCATCTATAGCAGCGCCACTAGAGCCTCCCGCAAAAATACCTTCATTCTTTAAAACATCTAAAGCGTTTTGAATACTCTTTTCATTATTTACTTCTACACATTCATCAATAATATCTGCATGAAAAACCGAAGGAATAATATCTTTTCCTACTCCCTCTAGGGGTGTTTGTTTTTTTAGCTCTTTGTAGTAGATTCCTTCTTCATGGAAAGGCTTTAACACCGATCCTTTTCCATCTGCACATATTATTTTAATATTTGGATTTTTCTTCTTTAAAAACGCTCCTGTTCCGGATACAGTTCCACCTGTACTTGCGCTTGTAAAGAAATGAGAAATTTTCCCGTCTGTTTGATTCCACAACTCTTTGCCTGTACTGTTGTAATGCGCTTTAAAATGATTGTTGTTAAAATTTTGATCCAGAAAAAAAGCATTGGGTGTTTCTTTGACAATTTTTTTTGCCATCGAGTAATAGGACAAAGGATCTTCGGGTTTTGCTTTTGCTGGACACTTAATCACACGTGCTCCATATAATTGCAATTGTTGAATCTTTGCTATCGCCGAATTATCTTTTACGGTCAAAATACACTTGTAATTTTTTATCAACGCTATTAAAGCTATGGATAAACCGGTATTACCACTTGTAGCATCTACAATCGTCATTCCGGGTTTTAATACTCCTTCTTTCTCCGCTTTTTCTATAATATAATTTACAATTCTGTCTTTTACAGACATCGAAGGATTAAAAGATTCTAATTTCGCATACACTTCACAATTAAAGTCGTTACACAATTTATTTAATCGAACCAAAGGAGTGTTTCCTATTGTTTTGAGTAGATTGTTTATGGGTTTATTCATCAAATTTTCGGTTGTTTGTCTTTGTGAAAATTCTAAATTTCGTCAGCTACTTTTTTACGCATCAAATTTACATAGAAATTAGGGAAATATTTATATAAATAGTAAGAGAGTTTCGCTGTTTTTCCAATATAAATTTTTGATTTTTTCTCGGTATAAGCCTTTATTATTTTGTCGGCGACTTCTTGGGGTGTAAGTACTTCATTTATAGTTTTATCTCCTTTTACAACAGCTCTAATTTGCGTTTGAATAAAAGTGGGATACACCATCATTATATGCAGTCTGTTGTTTTGTTCTGCTTTTAAGACACTGAAAAAGCCTTCTAAACCAAATTTAGAGGCGGCATATGCTGTTCTGCCAATTACCGGAGCGTAACCAATCACACTGGAAATAGTGATGATACTTCCTTTGTTTTGTGTTAAATTCTCTATAAAAAGTTGAGACATATAAACTGCTCCGTTAAGATTCGTATCAATCAATTCCCGGTATTTAGCAATTTTATAATCTTTATTAAAATTTTGGATATAGGTGATGCCTGCGTTATTAATTAGAATTTTAATGCGCAGGTTAAGTGCTGTTATTTGAGTATGAGCATTTTTACAACTCTCCCAATTACTTATATCACAAATTATGCTTTTTACTTCCGTTATATCAGCTAATTTACTATCTAAATCTTGAAGCTTTGTTTTGTTTCTTCCTATTAAAATAATTCCAAAACCTTCTTTGGCATAAACTAGAGAAAGTGCTTTTCCAAGTCCTCCATAAGCTCCGGTAATTATAACGTAACCTTTAGACATTTTATTCTTCTTTTGTTTTTATAGGCATTCTTACATAAGGCCTGTTTCTATCAAATATATAACGATAAGTCGTATGAATTTTTGATTTTTCAGAACCTTCAAATTTAGCTATCAATTTAATCATTGCCGGATTAAAATCTCCGATTCCGTGCATTTCAAAAATGCGATAATTTGTTTTTTCTTCCATAACATTTCGAAGGATATAGGTAATTGCTTGCGTTACCCCTTTACCGTCATATTTTGGGATAACTCCAAAGATAATCCCTAAAAGTTTTTTGTTTGTCTTTAGTAGTTTTTGTTTTAAAAAGATCAGTTTTCCCCATAGATTCAATTTCCCGTTAAGTTTTTTAAAAACCTGATTTACTTCCGGAACAGCGATAAAAAAAGCGATGGGTTCCTTTTTATAATAGCCAAACCAAGCTACTTTTTCATCTAAAACGGGTAAAAGCGACTTAATTATCGCCTTTGCTTGTCGGAATTTCATTTCAGACACACCTAAATGTTTTGCCCATGCTTTGTTGTAAATCGTTCTAAAATCTTCCGTATATTTATCTAAGTTTTTTTTACGAATATGTTCAAATTTATAATCGGGATTGTTAAAAATATGTGTTGCTTTTTTAATATAATCTTCGGGTAATTTAAGCAGAATATCCCGTTTAAAGGTAAACTGATTAAAATAGAGCTTAAATCCGTAATTCTCAAAAAGACGCTGATAATAAGAAAAATTAAAATTTGCCAGATAATTAGGTTCTTGATCGAAACCCTTTGTTAATAAGCCCCACCATCTATCGCGATCTCCAAAATTAATGGGACCTTCCATCGCCTCTACTCCTTGTTTTTGAAGCCAATTTTTTGCTGTATCAAATAATAAATCAGCCGCTTCTTGATTATTAATACATTCGAAAAATCCAACACCTCCAACCGGATAATCATTGTTTTTATTTACCGTTTTCGTATTGACAAAAGCGGCTATTCTTCCAATAATTTTTTTTCGCTCATCAAAAAGCAACCAGCGCTTAAAATTATCTTTTTGGACTACCGTATTTTTTTTGCTGTCAAAAACACCTATTATATCTTTATCTAACGGACGTATCCAATAAGGATTCTCTTTATATAATGAAATGGGGAGCTTTAGAAAATCAGATGCTTCTTGTGCATCAATTACTTGTTTTATAATCATGATATGCAAAGTAAGTGAAATTTCTAAACTTAGTTGGATCGGATTAGAGCAGATTAGCTATCTTGAATAATAAATTCTTTTGTATCATCGCGTTTAAATTCAGGTTGTAAATTGCTGTGATAAATACCAAAATCTGTTGCCAAAACTTTTTCTATTTGTTCACAAATACTGTCGAATTTAGATAGCTTCACGTCTTTATTAAATTCTATATGCGCTTCTAAATGAATGTTATAATCATTGAGTTGCCATACGTGCACGTGATGAATATTTTTTATTTCTTCTATTTTTAAAACCTCCTTTTCTATGTCTTTTATAATGATATGCTCCGGGGCAAAAAGCATCAATATTTTTAAAGAATCTATAAAAATTCGCCAACTCATATAAACTAAATAAATAGAAATTAGCAAGGTTAAAATTGCATCAATCCAATAAACGTGGTAAAACTTCATCAATAAACCGCCTATTAATACAGCAATAGAAGAAAGCATATCGGTTAACAAATGTAAATAGGCAGAACGCATGTTTAAATTGTGCCCGGCATCTTTCTTTAGAAATAACACACCCAACCCATTTCCGGCAATACCTATTAGTGCGAGCCAAATAACCATATTACTTCCTATTTCTACAGGATTATAAAATCGTTTTATAGCTTCGATTCCTAAAATGATGGCAATTACAATTAACGTAGCTGCATTGATAAAAGCAGCGATTATTTCGGCACGCTTATAGCCAAAAGTCTGGCTGAGGTTTTGCTTTTTATTATGTGTAAGCCTGTTGGCTATAAAACTAATAATCAAACTTAAAACATCAGAAAGGTTGTGTACCGCATCTGATAACAATGCCAAACTTCCTGAAATAAAGCCACCTATCAATTGTGCGATTGTAATCAATACATTCAAAAAAATCGTAATCAAAAGATTTTTTCCACTTACTGTTGGTTTGTGATGTTTATGAGACATTATGACAAATTGAGTGTGTATTCAGGTACTATAAAAAAATAAGTCACACTGATAAAATAAATTGACCTCTAATCCCGCTAAAAAAGCGGAAGTAATTCAACTCACAGAATGACTTGTTTTTTTTGAATAAAACAAAAATAAATAGACCAAAGACAGAGGCATCGGTGTATTAGATTTAATTATTCCTTTCTATGCAAAGCATCAGAAAACTAGCTTACCTATTATACCTGCTGATAGACAGGCAGGTTAAACCTCCCGATAATTATCGGGATTGGCTATCGTCCTGCTATTAAACTACTTTTACTACTTTGGTTTCATTGGTCCAAAGTCCATGCTTGGTACAATAAGCTGCTGCAGATAACTTCATTTTAGATTTTGTAGGAACCACATAAAAATCTACTTCTAATTGATTGGACATATTACCTAGAGTTCCAGGTTCATAGTTAGCTTGTGCTAATAAAGTTTCTCCATCCCATAATTGAACGTACGAAATATAGTGATCAAAATCATCCGGATGCGAATACTCTTTTCCTACTTTTACAGTTACCTTAAATTTTTCATTTTTTGTCGTTTCATCGGCACAATAAATAAATGGTGAATGTCTGTCGATGTAATCTTTTTTTGCTTCTTTGTCTACTGTTGAAATATCAACATAATTATTTAGTTTCATTTTATCTGTTTTAAATATTATAAATACAAAGATACTGTGTAGTTTTTATTCTATCAAATAATATTTATAATTTTTACTTATAACGCTATTGTAAAAAAAGGAGAACTCTGGTTTAAAGTGTCGTTATACTTTATTAAAGCTTTCCTATTTTATCGACACGTATTTGATGACGACCACCTTCAAAATCTGTAGCAATAAAAATTTCTACAAAACCCAAAGCTTGTTGTAACGAAACAAAACGAGCGGGAATACTTAAAATATTAGCATCATTATGTTGTCGTGCCAATGCCACTAATTCATTATTCCAACAAAGGGCTGCACGAACATTTTTATGTTTATTCGCCGTTAGTTGAGCACCGTTTCCACTACCACAAAGTACTATACCACAATCAGCTTTTCCTTTTTCAACAGAAGCAGCTGCTCGATGTATCGTATCCGGATAATCCATGCTTTTTTCAGAATCTGTTCCAAAATTAAGAATATTAATTCCTTTGCTTTCTAATAATTTTACTATTTCAAATTTGTATTGAGTTCCGGCATGATCATTAGCAATCGCTATTGTATTTATTTTTTTCATTTTTAAATTTTATGTTTATCAACAAAATAAAATGCAATTGTTAATAGAAAATTTTAAAACAGTAATATTGAATGAGTTAATAATACTTCCATTTGTTTACAAATTTACAACTAAAACTGATAAGTTTTTTTTATTTATTAAAGTGTTTTTATTAGGTAACTATTTTGTAGAAATATGCAAATTTTTTTATGTATTTTTTTTCACTGTTTATAAACAGTTTTTTATGTATTTATAAACAGTGAACTTTATTTTTTTTATTAACTTTTTATGTATTTTTTTTTATTAACCATCTGTTAAAAAGTAAAGCATTTTTACTGATTTTTAAGTTTTTATATGTATTGAAAATTGTTTATAAAAATGGATAATAATAATAATTTTTATTACACAAGAAAAAGAGTATTTTTTTATTGTACTTATTAACTGAGTATAATAGCAATCATTATTTAAAAAAAATTTATTAAAAAATAATATATTTATATAAGTTGTTGATAACAATTTTTTAAAGCAGTTTAAAAAGAATAATTAGTCCGTTATTGATAAACGAAAAGAAATCTATTAACTCCCATAAAATAAACTAACTCAAGCAAAGTTATCGAGTTAATACTTTAATAATTAGTAGTGAGTGTAAGGAATACTACTTGATGTAGTTTAAACCAATTTATATATTATTCTACTATTAAAATTTATCAATCACTTGTCATGATAAAAAGTGGGAGCATTTCAAAATTATGAAAATAAGGATGAAATCTTTCTACATCATAAAATTGATCCACATTTACTATTTTTTTAGTACTGGTAACCACTTCCAAAGGTACATGATCATATCTTCCATTTTTTAAGACGACCAATCTACCATAAATACCATTGAGAATTAAATCAAGAGCCAAAGTACCAAAAGCCATAGGAACAATTGAATCAATCGCGTCCGGGCTACCACAACGTGTTAGATAACCTAATTTTTGATTAATTACATTGATGGGTATGCCATTGTTAAATCTGGGTGAGATTGCTTTTAGTTCAGCTGAAACCTTATCTCCTATACCTCCTAATTTTGCGTGTCCGTAAGCATCGGTTTGTTCATTTTCAAAATGCATCTCTCCACCTTTAAAAGTAGCACCTTCAGAAACGAGAACAATAGAATAGTTTGATGGATTATTTTTTCTATCATAAGCCATTAATTCTGTTAAATTTTCTATATCAAAAGGATGTTCAGGTATAACACACCTATCAGCAGCACCTGCCATTGTCGGTAACATTGCTGTATAACCTGCATATCTTCCAAATACTTCTAAAACCATAAATCTTTCGTGTGAGCCGGCAACGGTTCTAAGATTATTGGTCAATTCCATAGTTCGGGTAATACAAGTAGAAAAACCGATACAGTAATCCGTTCCGGGTACGTCATTATCCATTGTTTTAGGCATAGCAACAACTTTAACTCCTTTTTTATAGAGGTGAACACCGTAACTTAATGTATCATCACCACCAATTGGAATCAAATAATCAATACCTATCCAATCCAAATTTGCAATTACTTCTTTAGTAAGATCATTTACTTCTTTAGTATAGCTATCTTTAAGATGAGTGGGGACTTCATTTTTTTTAATAGAAGTAGGCCGAGTTCTGGAAGTATGTAAGAAAGTTCCACCGGTACGACCGGTTTTGTTTACTTTTATATGATTTAATTCAGTAAAATTATTGCTGTTATCATGTTTTTTATCTCGTATAATATCTACAAGACCAGCCCATCCCCTTTTAAATCCTATTATTTTATAGCCTTCTCTGATTGCACGAATAGTTATTGCTCTAATTGCCGGGTTAAGTCCGGGAACATCTCCGCCTCCGGTTAATATTCCAATTGTTCCTTTACTTTTTTTTATATGAGTCATATTAGTTTATTTTAACGCACTAAAATACAATAAAAAATAGAAGAAGCTTATAAAAGTAAGGAATTAAGAAATTGTATTAAAACCGGTATAATTCTGTAGCACTTCAGGAACTTGAATACCATTAGCATTTTGATAATTTTCTAAAATACTGGCAAGAATCCTCGGTAAAGCTAGAGAGCTTCCATTTAATGTGTGCGCAAGTTCACTTTTTCCATTTTCGTTTTTAAAACGAAGTTTAAGACGATTGGCTTGAAAAGATTCAAAATTAGAAATTGAGCTTACCTCCAACCAGCGTTTTTGACCGGCAGAATACACTTCAAAATCATAGGTAAGTGCAGCAGTAAAACCGAGATCACTACCACAAAGACGTAAAATTCTGTAAGGTAATTTTAATTCATCCAACAAATCTTTTACATGATTTACCATTTCATCTAAAGCAGTATAGGAATTTTTAGGATGTTCAATACGCACTATTTCTACTTTATCGAATTGATGCAATCTATTTAAACCTCTAACATGTGCACCATAAGAGCCGGCTTCACGTCTAAAACAAGGTGTATAAGCAGTAGTTTTAATAGGAAAATCAGCTTCTTTTAGTAACACGTCTCTGTACATATTTGTGAGCGGGATTTCAGCAGTAGGAATTAAATACAAATCATCCTTTATATCGTGATACATCTGTCCTTCTTTATCGGGTAATTGCCCTGTAGCAATTCCCGAAGCTTCATTTACCAGATAAGGTGGTTGTATTTCCTCATAGCCGGCTAATGAATTTTTATCTAAAAAATAAGCAATTAAAGCTCGTTGTAGTTTAGCTCCTTTACCTTTGTAAACAGGAAACCCGGCACCTGTTATTTTGGTGCCCAATTCAAAGTCAATAAGATCGAATTTTTTAGCTAATTCCCAGTGTGGCAATGAATTAGCGTCTAATTTTGGAAATTCACCCTTAACAAATATTTCTTCATTATCTTCTTCAGAAGTTCCGGCAGGAACCGATTTATGTGGAATATTTGGAATTTCATAAAGGATATTCTGAATTTGTTTTTCTATAACAATTAAGGTTTCCCCTAAATCTTTTGCTTTTTGTTTTAAACTTGCTGATTCATTTTTCATCTCATTAGCTACAGCAATTTTTCCTGTTTTGAAAAATATTCCAATTTCTTTAGATATTGAATTTGCTTTTGCTTGTATCATTTCCATTTCAGTTCTAACCACTTTTCTATTTTGATCAGCAGCTATTAATTTTTCAAGAATTGAATTTGCATTTTTAAAATTACGTTTTGCTAATCCTTCCAGAACTTTTTCGAGGTTGTTTTGAATAAATGAAATACTAAGCATAAATCTTTGTTTAAAAGTTTTAAGTTCTGTGTTTAGAACTTTTAATTATAAAAAGACAAAAATACTAATTCTTAGGAATTGGCAGGAAAAATACTACAAATGTCTTCTATCAATAAAATTTATCAAAATAAGGTTTTTGAATAAACATATTTTATATATTTTAACAAAAAATTAGTTTATTTAAAGGATTTTAAAAAAAAGGAAAGGAAAACATACACACTCGTTAAAAAAAGTGTTTAAAAACAGTCTTAAAATCAATTTACTTTGTTTTTTATAAGATAAATCAAAGAAGAATACTCTTTTGTTTTTCTAGCTTTCCAATTAGAAAGAAAACCGGATACGAATGCAGAGAAGATGTTTAATTTTCCAGTTTTATATTTTTCTGATAAAAGGGAAACATAATAGGAATCAAAACGCATGGGTAAAATATCAATCACAAACATTTTGTGTTTTGAGAAAATTTTTAAAATTGATTTTTGAGAGAAATGCCAAAGATGTCTTGGCACATCATAAGCCGCCCAAAATTCTTTATAGTGTTTTGCGTCGTAACTTTTAAAGTTAGGAACAGCTATAATTAGATAACCATTTAATTTCAACAAAGATTTTAGTTGAGTAATATAAGAACCCAAATCAGAGACATGCTCTAAAACATGCCATAGCGAAATAACATCAAATTTATCTTTTTTATCTCGATCGACGATTTCTTCAAGATTTACGTAAATAGATTTTTTGGAATTGATTTTATGTTTGGTCAATTTTCTTGCGGAACCATCAGGTTCTACCCCTGAAATAGTCCAGCCTTTTTTTTCTGCTGCTTTTAGAAAATCACCGGTACCACAGCCCACATCTAAAAGCTGATGTGTCTCCGTGTTAAAAGAATTAATAAGTTTGATTTTAGAAGATACGGTATGGTTTTTTACAGCTTGATAAATTTTATCAAAAAAAGTTTTTTTAGCATCGGTATGTGAAATATAGTTGTCGCTTTTATAATAGTTAGGTAAATTAGCAAGACTCGGCTTTGGATATGTTTCCAACAAATCCAAATCAGCGTTGTAAATTAATTCAAAGATTTCACCGGAAACAGTGTGATCTTTACAAATAAGTTTTGCTTTCAATCTTTAATCATTTAAAAAGTTTCAAAGGTTCCACGTGGAACATCAGCGTCCTAAGTATACTAATAAAACAGAAATATCGCTTGGCGAAACACCACTAATACGACTTGCTTGAGAAATTGTAACAGGTTTTATTTTACTAAGTTTTTGTCTTGCTTCAATGGATAAAGATTTAATTTTATCAAAATCAAAATTCTCCGGTATTCTGACATTTTCAAGACGACTTAATTTTTCAGCAGTCTTTTTTTCTTTATTGATATATCCGGAATATTTTAAATCGATACCCACCTGTTCGAGCACTGAAGTACAGGTTTGATGTTCATGTATATAGTTGGCAATCTCTTTTACGGACCTAATTATTTCTATATTAAATTCGGGACGTGAAAAGACTTTATACATTTTCATCGATTGCTTTATAGCTTTGCTTCCGAGTGATAACAGTAATGGGTTTATCGCGTTAGGCTTGATGCTGGTTTTCTTAAGGAACTGTATAAATGTTGCGGTATTTTTAATTTTTTCTTTTACAATATCTAAACGCTTATCAGAAGCCAGTCCCAAACGATTACCTTTAGGTGTTAGTCTAATATCCGCATTATCCTGCCGTAGCAAAGTGCGAAATTCAGCCCGCGAAGTGAACATTCTATAGGGTTCTTCGGTTCCTTTTGTAATCAAATCATCAATTAAAACACCTATATAAGCTTCATTCCTTTTAAGAACAAAGGCTTCTTTATTTTGAAGTTTAAGAACAGCATTAATTCCGGCCATTAAACCTTGAGCAGCGGCTTCTTCATAACCGGTTGTCCCGTTTACCTGTCCGGCAAAGTACAAATTGGCGATACGTTTGGTTTCCAAACTGTGTTTTAACTGTGTAGGTGGAAAATAATCATATTCAATAGCGTAACCAAATCGAATTATTTTAACATTTTCAAAACCCGACACACTGCGTAATGCTTTGTCTTGAACATCTTCAGGAAGTGAAGTTGAAAACCCATTTACGTAGTATTCATTCGTGGTCCAACCTTCTGGTTCTACAAATAATTGATGTCTGTCTTTAGAGGAAAACCGTTCTATTTTTTCTTCTATGGAGGGACAATAACGTGGACCTGCACTTATGATTGTACCCGTAAACATAGGGCTTCTTGCAAAACCTGTTTTTAATAATCTATGAACCTCCGGACTGGTGTGGGCCAAATAACAGGAACGCTGTTCTTTTAAAAAGGAAGATGCGTCGGAATAAGAGAATTTAATAGGAATTTCATCACCGGGCTGTTCTTCCATTTTGGAAAAATCTAGTGAACGTGCATCAACTCTAGGCGGTGTACCGGTTTTCATTCTATCCGTTTCAAAACCTAAATTCACGAGTTCTTTTGTAATTCCTGTAGAAGCTCTTTCACCGGCTCGACCCCCACTAAATTGCTTGGTTCCTATATGAATAGTACCGTTGAGAAAGGTTCCAGCTGTTAGAATTACACTTTTTGCTTTTATTGGAAAATCAAGACTTGTTCGCACACCGGTTATCTGTCCGTTTTCAACTAGAAGATTGGTAACCATGTCTTGATATAAATCCAAATTTTTTGTGTTTTCTAAGACATTGCGCCATTCTTCTGAAAACTGCATACGATCACTTTGAGCTCGAGGACTCCACATAGCAGGTCCTTTTGACTTGTTGAGCATTTTAAACTGTATGGCAGTTTTATCGGCAACAATACCGCTCATACCACCTAGAGCATCAATTTCTCGTAGAATTTGTCCTTTTGCAATACCACCCATAGCAGGATTACAACTCATTTGAGCAAGGTTTTGCAAACTCATCGTGATGAGTAGTGTGTGTGCTCCTAATTTTGCACTTGCGTGTGCCGCTTCACATCCGGCGTGTCCGGCTCCGATTACTAGGACGTCATAGGTTGTATTAAATAGGCTCATAAACGAATTGTTCCACGTGGAACATTTATTAAATATGTTGTATATATATTAAAAAGAAAGTAAAGCTAAGTAATAATTCTCTTGCTTGCGCATTTCTGTTTTTTCTTCTTTTGTTTTATCGTTAAAACCGACAAAATGTAAAATACCGTGTATCAATACTCTTTCTAATTCATTTGCAAAAGAAACTTTGAATTTAGCAGCATTTTCTGCTACACGTTCAGTTGATATATAAATATCTCCTGCAAGTTTGTCGTTTTTAGAATAATCAAAACTTATTATATCGGTTAAAGTATTGTGTTTCAGGTGTTTTTGGTTAATCTTTAACAAATAGGCATCATCACAAAAAATATAATTGATAGCACCCACTTCCTTTTGCATTTCAGAAACAGCACTACTTATCCACGAGGAGTAGGTTTCTTGATCCGTTAGCGTAAAATTGGTTTCTGAATGAAATAGAATCATTGTTTCCCATTTTTAAAATATTCCTTTACTTTTTTCTTGTAAAGGCTGCGC
The DNA here is from genome assembly GCA_029942185.1 of Flavobacteriaceae bacterium. Lineage (GTDB taxonomy): Bacteria > Bacteroidota > Bacteroidia > Flavobacteriales > Flavobacteriaceae > DQTL01. The sequence goes on along the minus strand of JAOZTK010000001.1, from coordinate 45,712 downwards.
AAAGGTAATACTTCGCGATTTAATATTTCATTTTGTTGGAAGTACTTTTCTTTAAATTCCAATTGTTTGGGACTTATTTTTGGATAGGTTTTATAGTTTGTTTTCGATTCACGCTTGTTTTCCTTGCCTTGTCTTTGGGCAGCATCTTTCAGCTTTAAAAGTTCGTGATCCAATCGTAACATTTTCTGTAATACTTGATTCGTTATTCCTTTTTCCAATAAAAGGCGTTCGAGATCTTCCATTTGCCTTTTTACTTTATTTGCCTGCGCCTTAGTGCCACTTCCATTTAAATCATTCAATTGATTTTCAAGGGCTTGCCGTAACATTGCTTGTTGTTTGTATATTTCATACAGTTCTTGGCTATTTTGTTCCCCTTCACCTTGTCCGCCTTTTTGTCCCCCTTTTCCATTTTTTTCACCTTTACCGGATTCCCCCTTTTCTCCTTTTTTCCCATCTTTTTCACCGCCTGGTTTTTCACCCTTTTTCATACCTTGTTTCATTTTTTCACTGAGTTCGCCTTGTTTTTTAATAATATCAGGCAAACTAAATCCTTTACCACTACCCTTTCCTTTTCCCATGCCCATTCCTTTTCCTTTTCCTTTTCCCATTCCCATAGAACTTTGCATGTTGTCGAGCATTAAACTCAATAACAAGGCCAAGTCATTTGCTGCAGTCATTACATAATGCTGATCTGAGACCGCTTTAGTAATTCTAAATTCTTCTAATTGTACAAGCGTTTCATCTAAATAATAATGTGCATTTGCTAAATAGGTATTGATGTGTTTTGAGAGTTTTGCCTGACGCATAGACAGCACATATAAACTATCATCAATATGCTCAAAAAATGTTTTTAGTTGATTTTGCTCTTTTAATTTTTTTGAAAACCCTGGATGATTTTTATGTAAATCACTTAAAGCGTCCATCAAATTTTCTTGTTTGTACGAAAAGGTAATCAGGTTTTCAATTATTTGACGAAGCATGGCAATATCTTCTTCAATCATGTCTTGCGAAGAACCAGCCATTTGCATTTGCATGATTTGCGCCATTTCTTTCATTTTTTTAGCAGCGGATTTCTGTTTTTTACTCGCTTGTTGTTGTTGCTGCTGTTGAAGTTGTTGGGTGGCTTCTTGTTGGTCTTTTTTCACCGCTTCTTGTTCCGGTTTTTGCGCCTCGATTTCCATAGGCTCTTTAAGCGCTTTGTTGTCTTTTTGCAACTGTAGCATATCTTGTTGAATTTTTTCAAATTCCTTATTTAGTTTTTTTTGCTTTTCTTCGCTATTTTCTTCACTTTTTGCTAGTTTTTCTTGTTTTTTTGCTAATTCTTCGAGTTTTTCTCTGATTTGTTCCGCTTTTTGCTCTACATAAAATCTTTTGGTCAACTCCAACAATTGCTCTAAACTTTTTTCTTGTTGTTTGTTGTTTTTACTCATTTTCTTGATACGATCCAACAAATCTTCCTTTTGTAATTTTTCGGCTAATTTTCGTAATTCTTCTAATAACTTGTCTTGTTTGGCAATTTCTTTTGCTTCTTGAAGCCGTTTTTGAATATCTTCTTTTTTGTTTTCAAGAAATTCGTTTTTTAATTCAGGTTGCTGGTCGAGATTTCTTTGTAATTCCTCCGTTTGTCGCTCCATCATTTGTTGATATTCCTCTTGTCTTTGAATAAACTTTTTCAATTTTTTAGTATCGTTAAACTCAATATCCGATTTGTTTTGTAAGTCTTTTCTTAATGCGTCTAAATCCAATTGATTTTTTTCTTGTTTTTCCAAGGTTTTCTGTAAATCATCTAAACCTTGTTTTTGCTCTTGCAATATTTTTTCTTGTTCTTCTGTTTTTGTGTCTTTGTGATACGAATAAACTTTACTTTTTACTGATTTAGGTCCGGTGACTAAATCATTATCAAAAGTTTCAAAATAAAATTCATAATCGAACCCTTCTTCAAGCTTAAGTCCCGTAGGAAAAACATAGTAAAAATTGACAATAGAAGATTTTTGAATTGGAATTGTGTATGTAATTCTTTCCTCTTTATGAAGTTTTGGGAAATACATAAGTTGCAATTTAGATATTCCATAATCATCGGATAAATGTCCTACAAATTGAGCATAGCCACGTGAAATACTGTCAATATCTGTTTTGATAGTCATATCGGGATATTCATCTTGAATAACCACAACACTAAAAGAGAGATCTTCATAATTTATCAAGTGTTTATTCGATGCTTGAATGTTGTAAGAAAAGGATTTTAAAGCGGGTTTTGTCAAGGTAAAAAGATCCGGAATATCAGAACTTTTATTGAAAAGAGTACGTACATTTTCTTTTAATAGGTGTAAAGAATCGGTTTGTTTGGTATTGATATTCCATGTTATCGCCGTCCCTGAAGGAACGATAATATTTCCGGTATTATCAATTCTTTCATCCGTTTTTTTGATGTAATTAGGATAATTTAAAAACAAACGAATACCACGAATTTTTGGGGTTGGAATAAGATTAATGGTATGTGCTTTTGAAGTCACATTATTTCCTTGAAGGTAAAAATTAATGGATTTCACCACGTGTTCAAAGTTGTAAGTAAAAGTACCGGCTCCTTCATTTTTTAAAAAATAATACTCGTCGTTAAAAAAGATTTTTGCGGCATCCGGAATAAGATCACCATTTGTACGGATATTCAACTGAATTGATTCTCCCTCTATTACATTTAGGTTATTATTGGTAATTTCAAAACTAAAAGGTGCCGGTGGCAAGTAGGTTTGTTGGTGGTTGACGACACGCTTATAACTATCTCGCAGCATTGTTTTCTCTCCGGAAAACAATGTAAGTAGCCACAGAGCAAAGGGAATAATTAAATACTTGAGATATTTTTTATTAGTAGAAAATTGAATGGCTTTTTGAAAAGGAATGGGTTGTAATTTTGCAGCTTTTTGATCAATGCTGGCAAGTAGTAATTCAGCGTTTTTTTGTCCGTTTTTAAGATTTGAATTGGTCTCTTGCAATTGAAGCATGTTTAACAACTTATCATCAATTTCTTTAAAATGAACACCAATTATAGAAGAAGCCTTAGCAAGGCTGATCCCTTTAGACAAGCCTATGAGTTTTAATATAGGAATAAGGATATAACGAATCAATAAACCGATTTCAACTGCGATAAACATCCAAAACAAAAGGGTTCGTGCATCGGGTTTTAACCACAGAAAATGCTCTACTAATAAAGTAAAAAGAAAATACAATAAGCCAAAAGCTAAAAAAAGGATGCTTCCTTTAATTAACTCATTGGTATAATACTTACGAATAAATCCGTGTAATTTTTGTTGTATTTGCTTATAGGCTTTCATCTAAAAAAATAACAGGGATAAAAGTACAAAAAAAAGATTCTTATCTGTTATAAATACACAAGAACCAAAACTAAAAATCGTAGTGATCGCTAAAAGGATCTTGACTTTCTTATAACTCAGGTTTATAGTTTATCTACACCAGGGATGGTATTAGGATACAGTGATGGCTTTTTCTTTTGTTGGTGTATTTTAATCAGGCATATTATTAAGAGCTGATTTAAACTTTAAACTTTAAACCTTAAATCTCAAACTTTCCAACTGATAATTTTATATTTGCATAAAAATATTGATATTATGTCAAAAAACATTAGGGTAAGATTTGCTCCAAGTCCAACAGGACCCCTACATATTGGAGGTGTTCGTACCGCTTTATACAATTATTTATTTGCTAAAAAGCACGGAGGAACTTTTATACTTCGTATCGAAGATACCGATCAAAAGCGGTATGTCGCCAATGCAGAAAAATATATTATTAAAGCTTTAAATTGGTCGGGAATCCCTTATGACGAAGGAATTGGTAAAGAAGCCGGCTACGGTCCTTATCGACAAAGTGAACGTAAAATGATTTATCAAAAATATGCCCAACAATTAGTTGATACGGGTTGGGGTTATTATGCATTTGATACAGCAGCAGCCCTTGATATACAACGTAAAAATAGCGAAGCCAACAAAGAAACATTTATATATAATTGGCACAATCGTGAAGAGATGAATAATTCTCTGACACTTTCAAAGGAAGAAGTGGATCGAAGAATTGCTACAGGTGATCCGTATGTCATTCGGTTTAAAACCCCTAAAGATGAACTCTTGGTCTTACAAGACCTTATTCGTGGAGAAGTAAAAATCAACACGAATATATTAGATGACAAGGTTTTATATAAATCTGATGGCATGCCTACTTATCATTTAGCCAACATTGTAGATGATCATTTAATGGAAATTTCACATGTAATTCGCGGTGAAGAATGGTTGCCGTCTATGGCTTTACATATTTTATTATATCGTGCATTTGATTGGAAAGCTCCTGAATTCGCACATTTGCCATTATTGATGAAACCGGTAGGTAAAGGCAAGTTGAGCAAACGAGATGGGGATAAATTAGGTTTTCCGGTATTTCCATTGGAATACACCGATGAGAAAACGGGAGATGTATCACGAGGTTATCGTGAGGACGGCTATTTTCCCGAAGCTTTTATCAACATGCTCGCGTTTTTGGGATGGAATCCTGGTACGGAACAAGAACTTTTTAAATTGGAAGAATTAGTGGATGCATTTAGTTTAGAACGTGTCAGTAAAAGTGGTGCAAAGTTTGATTTAGATAAAACAAAGTGGTACCAACATCAGTACATGCAAATGGCAGATGATGAGAAATTAGCAAAAGATTTTCAAACGCTTTTTAAAGATGAATTGAAAGAAGTCGGTTTGCATCAGCAAGCCCATTCTTATGTGATTCAGGTTGTTTCATCCATAAAAGAACGCGCGACATTTGTAGCTGATTTATGGGATTTAGGACACTACTTTTTTAAGGCACCCGATACATTTGATCCAAAAGCAACCAAAAAAGCTTGGAAAGAAGGAACCGATATTTTAATGCAAAATGTTATTGAAATTTTAGAAGGAATTAATGATTTCACGTCTAAAAATATTGAGGAGAACATCAAAGCTTGGATACAGAAAAACGAATTGGGTTTTGGGAAAGTTCTTATGTCGTTTCGATTGAGTTTGGTGGGTAGTATGCAAGGAATCCACGTTTTTGATATTGCTGCAATGATCGGTAAAGAAGAGACTATTACTCGTTTGCGTACAGCTATTAATCAACTCTCTTAAACACAAAGCCATGACAACTTTTTTTTCTAGAGTTCTAATAATTTTTGTTTTATTCACCTCCTTACTTTTACAAGGACAAACTGTTTATACGGTAGAAGATGTCCCCAATCCTAAAAACAGTGATGGCGGTTGGATATCTGATCCAAATAATTACATAAGTGGAGAAGAAAAAATAGCGTTAAACTCCCTAATTTCAGCACTTGAAAACAAAAGCACAGCCCAGATTGCGATAGTTGTATTACCGAGTATTGGCGATGAGGTTCCTAAAAACTTTGCCGTTCACTTGTTTAAACATTGGGGTATTGGTCAAGAAAAAAAAGATAATGGATTGTTAATTCTCACTGTTGTAGATCAACGCAGAACGGAGTTTGAAGTGGGTTACGGATTGGAGCCAATTTTAACAGACGCTCTTAGTTATCGTATTGCTTCTCAAGAATTAGTTCCTCATTTTAAGAACAGTGATTATGGTTTGGGTTTATTAGCGGGAGTTGAAAGAATACAACAAATTTTAGATAATCCTGAGGTGATTTCGGAGATTTACGACGATGGTGGTGTTGGGTATACTAAGAATAAAAATCCTATTTCTGTCGGTGTTATAATTTACTTGGGGCTACTATTTTTCGCACTATTTCATTATTTTTCAAATGTTAGAAAAATAAACAAAAACAAAGAAGACTTTTATGATAAATTTAAAGATTTATATAACATAAAACATTTTGTATATTTTATTCTTTTCCCCTTACCATTTTTGTTGATTCGTTATATATTTATAAAAAATCGACTCTCTAAATATCGAAATAATTCACGTTTTAGTAAGATAAATGGAAAGAAAATGTTTAAGAAGACAGAGGTTGCAGAAAACAAATTTCTCGATAAGGGTCAGTTAGTAGAAGAAAATTTACATTCTGTAGATTATGATGTTTGGGCAACTGAAAACGCGGATGACATTTTAATTTTAAAATACCAAAAATTCTTTTCCAAGTATTCTAAATGTCCTAAATGTAAATATAAAACTTACTATACCGCTCATTCAAAAACGGTAAAAGCTGCTACAAGAAGTTCAACTGGTGTTCGCGAAGAAATCCAGAAGTGTAAAAATTGTGATTATATTAAAGTAAATACAATAAAAATTCCTAGGACAACATCCAGTAGTTCTAGTTTTGGAGGCGGTTCCTCGGGAGGTGGGTCCAGTTTTGGAGGTGGTTCTTCGGGGGGCGGTGGTGCCGGAGTGAGTTGGTAGTAATATATTAATTCACAGTAGCTTGTACTTATTCCAAAGGCTTTTCCACTTTTGTAACAAAATATTTAGCATCTCCTAGCCAAGGAAACGTAGCAAAACGCTCTTTGTAGGTGAGTTTGACCAATTTTCCCTGTAGATCTTTTAACTGTTGAATTACTTCTTTTTCTTTCTTTTCTACTGAAAATTCAAAGCGTTGGGCATCCGAAACACCTTGACTGAGTTCTCCTTCCCATGTTTTAAAGACCACTCCCCTATATGTAAATTTGACTAATTTTCCGGCTCTATAACCTTCGCTATAAGAGACATAATAAACAAAAGTAAAATAACCTGCAATTATAAGGATAAGAATTAAAACAGTACTAATTATTATTTTTTTCATGGGATTGTAATTAAAATAGCTCAAAGCAACTACAAAAGTAACAAAACTAATCTTTTTGCGACATATTACTAAAAGAATTATTAATTCTACATTTTGAATTCTTAATTAGTGCTATCTTTAACTTTTATTAATCATTTAAATTTTTTAAACATGCCCGGAACATATATTATTATTGCTTTAGTCCTTATTATTATTGCATCAGGTTTATTTATTGTAAAACAACAAACAGCTGCAGTAATCGAACGTTTTGGTAAATTTCAAAGTGCTCGTAAAGCGGGATTACAACTTAAAATACCACTTATAGATCGTGTTGCAGGTCGCGTAAGTTTACGTATTCAACAATTAGATGTAATTGTAGAAACAAAAACAAAAGATGATGTATTTGTACATCTCAAAATATCTGTTCAATTTTTAATTCAACCGGATCATGTGTACAATGCTTTTTATAAACTTCAAAATCCACATGAGCAAATCACCGCTTTTATTTTTGATACAGTTCGTGCCGAAGTGCCAAAAATGATATTAGATGATGTATTTGTAAAGAAAGAGGAAATAGCTTTAGCGATACAACGCGAGTTGAAAGCAGCCATGCTTGCGTATGGATATGATATTATTAAAGCCCTGGTAACAGATATTGATCCTGATGAAAATGTGAAAATAGCCATGAACCGTATTAATGCTTCTGAACGTGAAAAAGTTGCCGCACAATACGAAGGAGACGCACAACGTATTTTAATTGTAGAACGCGCCAAAGCAGAAGCAGAAAGCAAGCGTTTACAAGGTATGGGTATTGCAGACCAACGTCGTGAAATAGCACGTGGCTTGGAAGATAGTGTGGATATTTTAAATAAAGTAGGTATTAATTCACAAGAAGCTTCAGCTTTGATTATAGTTACACAGCATTATGACACATTACAAGCTATTGGTGCTGACACAAATTCTAATTTGATTTTGTTGCCGAATTCACCACAAGCGGGAAGTAATATGCTCAACGAAATGGTGGCGTCTTTTACAGCGGCGAATCAAATAGGTGAAAGTATGAAACGTCAAAACAAAAAGAAAAAAGAAGAATAAGTAGAAGTGTAGCATGCTACACGCTACAATATCTGTAAAAAAAATCCGCAATCGTGTTAAACAATTGCGGTTTTTTTATCAAATATATTTGGTTGGTTATTTTTTTTCCTCTTTTTTATCAGTGGGTTCATCCTCCTCTTTGGAAGCATTTTTAAATTCTTTAATTCCGCTACCCAAACCACGCATTAATTCCGGAATTTTTCTACCGCCAAAAAGCAGTAAAATGACCACCACGATAATAATTATTTGTGGTCCGCCAATCATTCCTAAAAATATAGTTAGTGTGTTCATTTTGTTTTGATTTAAAAGACAAAGATAAGAATTAATTTTAACGTAGCGTCGCAGCATGCTAGGTCGCTACTACGTTAAAAAATTACAATTTTTCAAATCGTGCTTGAAAAAAGCGTAAATATTCGGGTTCGTAAATCATTTTCATACCATTAATTGAATCGCGTTTTTCAAATACGCGTTGTACAGATTCCGCAATCACATCCATATGTGCTTGGGTATAAACCCTTCTGGGAATAGTCAGACGAACTAATTCTAATTTTGGATAGTTGTGCTCGCCTGTTTTTTTATTTCTCCCTGCCGAAACAACTCCTCTTTCCATAGCTCGAACCCCCGAATCTAAATACAATTCAGCGGCTAAACTTTGGGCTGGAAATTTATCTTGAGAAACATGAGGTAAAAAGGCTTTCGCATCTAAGAACACACCATGAGTTCCTACGGGCTTTACAATAGGGACTCCCATATCTAATAATTTTTGTCCCAAGTAAAAAACCTGTCCCACTCTAGCTCTAATATGATCGTCTTGTACGGATTCTTTGATACCGATAGCAAGCGCTTCCATATCACGTCCTGCCATACCACCATAAGTGTGTAAACCTTCGTAAACCACTACCATATTACGCGCTTTATCGAAAGTATCGTAATCATTAACAGCTAAAAAGCCACCGATATTAACCAGTGCGTCTTTTTTTGCACTCATAGTAGCTCCATCGGTTAATAAATTAAACTCATAAACGATTTCTGAAACGGTTTTATCTGCATAGCCTTCTTCGTTGAGTTGAATCATAAAAGCATTTTCTGCAATACGAGTCATGTCGTGCATGATTTTTATCCCATATTTGTTTGTCAACTGACGTAAAGCTTTCAGATTTGCCATGGACATAGGCTGTCCGCCTGCCATATTTACTGTAGAAGCAATGGACACATAAGGAATTTTCTCAGCACCTACTTTATCTATTAGTTTTTGAAGCTTGTTTAAATCTACATCTCCTTTAAATTTATATAAACTGTCTGGGTCATGTGCTTCATCAACAATAATATCTACAAAAGTACCACCCGCCATTTCTTGATGTAATTTTGTAGTGGTAAAGTACATGTTTCCGGGAACGTAATCCCCTTTTTTTATTAAAATTTGAGAAAGCATGTGTTCTGCAGCTCTACCTTGATGTGTGGGCACAATATATTTATAGCTGTAATAATCTTGAATTGTTTTTTCAAGGTGGTAGAAATTTCTACTTCCAGCATAAGCTTCGTCTCCCATCATTATACCTGCCCATTGGCGATCACTCATGGCTGAAGTACCACTATCCGTCAACAAGTCAATATAGACGTCTTTTGAACGCAATAAAAAAGTATTGTATCCCGCTTCTTTTAAAGCCTTTTGTCTGAACTCTTTAGTGGTCATGACAATGGGTTCGATCATTTTAATTTTATAGGGCTCTGCCCAAGAATGTTTATTGTGCATAATAAAATTTAAGTATTTAATTTAATGTTCAAAAATAAGAAAAAATTCAACGATAAAAAGATGTTAAATAGTTAAATTCAAATTTCTTTTTCAAAGTTTCATATTTATATTTTACGAATTAAATTTTTTTCAAAAGTGTGAAATCCAAATGTTTACGTTCTAAATCGGCGCTTTTGACACTAATTTGAACTTTGTCACCTAAACGGTATACTTTTTTTGTAGATTGACCGATAACTGCGTACTCTTTTTCATCAAAAAGATAATAATCGTCTTTAATATCTCGGATTCGTACCATTCCCTCGCATAAATTATCGACAATTTCAACATACATTCCCCATTCGGTAATACCTGATATAACTCCTTCAAACTCTTCGTGAAGATGTTTTTGCATGTATTTCACTTGCATGTATTTGATACTAGCTCGTTCGGCTTTGGTAGCTAATTGCTCTCGGTCTGAAGAATGTTTACATTTCTCCTCGTAAACAGCTGAACTAGGGGATCTTTTCTTATCTAAATAATGTTGTAATAAACGATGTGTCATCACATCCGGATAACGCCTGATAGGTGATGTAAAATGTGAATAATAACCAAATGCCAGACCGTAATGACCCAAGTTGTGAGTGGTATAAATCGCTTTACTCATCGATCGAATCGTCAAAGTCTCTATCATGTTTTCTTCAGGAGTTCCTTGTACATCTGCCAACAATTTATTGATAGACTTCGATAAAAGCTCGACGCTTCTCGTGTCAATTGAATAACCAAATTTACCGATGATTTGTTTTAAAGTAACTAATTTATCAAAATTAGGTTCTTCGTGAATACGATATATAAAAGTGTTTTTGGTAGGAGCGCCATCATTTTTTCGACCCACAAATTCGGCTACTTTACGATTGGCGAGTAACATAAACTCTTCTATGAGTTTATTGGCATCTTTAGAGTGTTTGAATCTAATTCCAATAGGGTCGTTATCTTTGTTTAAATCAAAACGCACTTCTACTTTATCAAAGGTAATAGCCCCTTCACTCATTCTGTTTTTACGAAGTATTTTAGCCAGTTTGTCAAGTGTTAAAATAGCGTTTGCAACAGCGGGCTCAACATCATAGGATTCTCCGGAGAGTGCAATTTCTTTGGGAATATTAAGGTTTAAACTTTGGTTTTCGGAATTTAAGTTATTAGTTTCAATTATTTCTTGCGCCTCTTCATAGGCAAAACGCGCATCGGAATAGGTAACTGTACGACCGAACCACTGGTTAACTACTTTTGCATTTTTATCAATTTCAAAAACAGCAGAAAAGGTTAATTTCTCTTCATGAGGTCTTAGCGAACACACATTATTTGAAAGTACTTCGGGTAACATAGGAACCACTCGATCTACCAGATAAACGGAAGTAGCCCGATTGTAGGCTTCTTCATCTAAGATTGTTTTGGGTTGTACGTAATAAGAAACATCAGCGATATGAATACCAATTTCATAGTTTTCATTAGGTAATACTTTAAAGGATAGCGCATCATCAAAATCTTTAGCGTCTTTAGGATCAATGGTAAAGGTAAGTGTTTTACGCATATCGCGCCTTTTTGAAATCTCTTTAGCAGTTATTTCAATAGGTAGTTTTCCCGCTTCTGCCTCTACTTCTTCAGAAAATTTATAAGGCAGTCCATAATCATAGAGTATGGAATGAATCTCGGTATTGTGTTCCCCGGGTTTTCCCAACACATCGATAATTTCACCAAAAGGATTTTTTGAATTTGAAGGCCAATCTAGAAGTTTTACACCGACTTTATCACCATCTTTAGCATTGTTTACATGTTTTTTTGTAATAAAAAAATCGGCATACATCCGTTTATTATCTGCGACTACAAACCCGTAATTATCGTGAAGTTGTAGCGTACCTACAAACTCAGTTTTAGCTCGTTTGATAATTTCTACCACATCACCCTCTAGCTTTTTACTACTACGCTGTCTGTTGTAGGCATATACCCGAACACGATCACCATGTAAACCATGGTTGAGATTACGAGAAGGAATATAAATGTCTTTTTCTAACTCGTCACATACAAAAAAAGCCTTTCCGCTTATAGCAATATCAAGTACTCCTTCATAATAGTGAGATTGATGTGTAATTTTATATTTTCCGCGACTTACTTCTTTAATCTGTTTGCTGTAAAGCAAATCTTTAATCAATTTTTGAAGTTGCCCTCTATTGTAGTCATCAACAATATTTAATTGAAAAGCTAATTGCTTGTAATTAAAAGTTTTGTTTGGATTGTTGGTTAGATATTGTAAAAGAAGTTGCTTATTTTTTTTAATAAAGGAATCATTTTTGTTCCCTTTCTTTTTTCTGGACATAATAATATTTTGTCATAATTAAGCGGTAAAGATATTAAAAAACCTAACAGCTTTATAATGTCTGTTAGGTTTCGTTATGATATTATAAATAGTAAGGCTATTGAAAAGCAGGAATACCCGTAATATCCATTCCTGTAATCAACAAATGAATATCGTGTGTTCCTTCGTAGGTAATGACAGATTCCAAGTTCATCATGTGTCGCATAATAGAATAATCGCCGGTTATACCCATTGCACCTAGAATCTGACGTGCTTCACGAGTAATTTTTAATGCCATATCTACGTTATTACGCTTACACATAGAGATTTGTGCTGAAGTTGCTCGTCCTTCGTTACGAAGTGTTCCCAAACGCCACGTTAAAAATTGAGCTTTGGTTATTTCGGTAATCATTTCAGCTAATTTCTTTTGTTGGAGTTGGAAAGAAGCAATTGGTTTTCCAAATTGTGTGCGTTCTTTAGCATAGCGTAAAGCAGTATCATAACAATCCATTGCGGCACCGATAGCACCCCAAGCAATACCATAACGAGCAGAATCTAAACACATTAATGGCGCTCCTAAACCAGTTTTATTTGGTAGTAGGTTTTCTTTTGGTACTTTGACATTATCAAATATTAATTCACCTGTAGCCGATGCTCTAAGAGACCATTTGTTGTGAGTTGTTGGTGTGGTAAAACCTTCCATACCACGTTCTACAATAACACCCTTAATACGATTATCAGTTTCATCAATTGCCCAAACTACTGCAATATCTGCAAAAGGAGCATTTGATATCCACATTTTAGCTCCATTTAGGATGTAATGATCACCCATATCCTTAAGACGTGATTCCATTCCACCTGGATTTGAACCGTGATTAGGTTCAGTTAATCCAAAGCAACCCATCATTTCACCAGAGGCTAATTTTGGCAAGTATTTTTTCTTTTGCTTTTCCGACCCAAAAGCGTAAATAGGATACATTACTAAAGAAGTTTGTACCGATGCTGTAGAGCGAACACCTGAATCACCACGTTCAATTTCTTGCATGATTAATCCATAACTCATCTGGTCTAAACCCGCACCACCATACTCCATGGGAATATAAGGACCAAAAGCACCTATTTCAGCTAAACCACTGATGATTTCCATAGGAAATTCAGCTTTTTGAGCTGCTTCCTCAATCATGGGTGAAATGTCTCTTTTTACCCATTCACGTGCTGCATCACGAACCAATTTGTGTTCGTCAGTTAATAGCTCATCTAACTGAAAATAATCAGGAGCTTGATATAAATCTTGTGCCATAATAATTCGTTTAAAAAATTGGTTTGGCAAAGGTACAATAGAATTTAGAATTTAGAATTCAGAATTCAGAATTATTTTGATTAGAAATCCAGGAATATTCGCGCTGCAGAACGTCCAGGAGCCTGCACATTAATATCTAAAAAATAGCCAAAAGGAGTTTGATTACATTCATAATCTGCATTTTTAAGTCGCGTTTCTACTTGGTCAAACAAGTGCTTTGTGCTTTGTGGATCTGCTTTACTAGTCGATAGATGGGCGAATGAGTGCAAGACAACATGTTTGCTGTTATTTTTCTTGGCTCCCCATTTTAGATTTTTAAGCAATTTCGTTTCAATTTTTGAACTGATTTCTATATCTTTTTCTTCCATTTGAATAAATGCAACAAGTACATTTTCAAGGATAACTTTTTCTGTGAAATCGGGGAATTCGGCAAGTGTTTTTAACTGAGGCTGGTATGAAAACTGATCGCAATAAATTATTAATAACTTCATTTGTTTCTATAATTTTATAAGGCAAAACGCCATATTAATTTTCCTAAAATGGTAGTTCGTTCTAGTTTGATTTTTGTTTCTGTAGCGAGTTCTTGATTAATTACAAAGTAAAAATAACTACCAACTTTTGGAATCCAATTAATTCGGTAATTAAGTAAAATATTTTCGTTTTCATTATTCCATTGAGCAAACATACTGGTTTGTAATTTAGGATTAAAAGCGTAGTCGATTCGCGCACCTAATTCATCTGTTGTAAATGATTGTTGCGGTAATTGTATGTAATTTCTTTGCCAGTCAACACTTAAATTTATATGCTTATTCAAATTAAAAAAAGTATAGAATTCATACTCTTGTCGTTCTCCGGTATAAAAATCCCCTGTACTAATTGAACCACTTGCTGCAATTTTTCTACCTCTAAAAGTGCTAAATTGAACTTCATATCGATTATCCCAATAACTACCAGCGGGAATATAAATATCATCAATTAGTTCAAAATCAGCATCAGGTTTATCATAAAGGTGTTGGATGTTTAATTCAAAAAACTCACCACTTTTCATAACGAAACCCAAAGGGCGCCATTCATAAAAAACACTTTCCATTTCTTTCGTTTCATCATTTATATAATAATTGACATCAATAGGTTTAAAAATTAGATTTCTAAAAAAAGGGAACTTCTTAAATCTAGGATTAAATTGAAGTTCTGTGTAAAGCATTTGGTAATTCTTCCGTCTCGTAAAACCCATTTCAGGGTTAAAATCAGTTTGTACTGTGGTAAATCCCAAGTCATATTCGACAACATCATTGGGGTAACTTAAAAACACATTATACGAAAGATTATTTCCGTTTTTAGTATCATTTTCATCAAAAATTTTGGTTTCAGAAGCTCCTATTGCGCCACCTACTATAAGATTTTTATTTCTAAAAAGTTCAGTAGTAGAATATGTAAAATCGGTTCCATAAACGCGATTATAACCATTTTTTGAATATTTTTGAGTGAGAATTAAGCCGATATTTGACTGTTTAAAAATATCTTGTTTTACTCTAATTATTGAATAATTGGTTGTGGGTATACTATCTTTTGCATAGGTTTGAATTGACATAGCACCTAAATTGGTTTTATTTAGTTTGCCAAAAAGCCTTACCCCACCAATTATGGGTATTTCTTGATTTTGATCAATACCGATTTTTCTGCTATAAAACAATTCTTCTCTTCCAATATTCATATTGTAATAATTTATTCCTTCTAAAAAGAATTGTCTTTTCTCAGGATAGTATAAAGAAAATCTAGAAAGATTAATCTGTTTACGATCTGATTCAACTTGTGCAAAATCTGTATTTGTTGTAAAGTTTAATTTTAATGTTGGTGTAATATCAAAGTTTATTTCACCACCAATTTTTTGTTTTGTTTTATTTTGTTCGTTGGAAAACTCAAAACCAGCTAGTACATAAGGCATTAATTCAATTTTTGTTCCCTGTTTAATATTATTTATACCAATAAGTTTACCACCTTGAGATATTTTTTCCACATCGTATAATCGCGACCATCCTTGCCATAATACTTGTTCTTTTTTTCTTCGAATATTTCTTTCAAAGTTAATACCCCAAATTTGTGTACTCTCTTTTTTGAACTTCAAAGAACTAAAAGGAATAACTATTTCCGCGAACCAACCTTGTTGATTTTTTTCCACGGCAACATCCCACACAGTGTTCCAATCTTTGTTCCAATTTTTACCCTCATCACCCACCAAAACATCAGCCATTGCTCCATTAGGATTTGTAACAAACAGATAGCCATTTCGATTGTCGTTAAATGGACTGATCATTATTTCTATATTATCATCACTTCTCCAGTTAAAATCACGTGCCATTTGTTGAGCAGAAATTTTATCAGCTTCGCTGTCAAAACACCAGATACCAAAATAAATATTAGTTGCATTAAACACTACCGCAATTCGTGTTTTTTCGGTTGCAGGAGTCCCTTCATTTTGTTCTCTTTGTGTAAAATTTTCAACAACTGATGCGTTCGACCAACATAATTCGTTTAGTTTTCCATCAAGCTTAATTTGTTCATCGATATAGGTTGCAAGTAAAGTATTTGGATTTGATTGTTGGCTAAAAATGCTGTTGTTTACTAATAAGATGAGAATGAATACTATTTTTGGTTTCATTATTCCAAAAATTAAAATTTTTAATTGGCGTTTTTTAAAAAACCAATAGATAAAAGTAAACAATATTTTAGGATTAAATAGATTATTGAATACAGGTTGTTAAAAAAATCATCTTTACACGCCGTTTACCAATTTTCCTGTCAATTGTAATAATTGTAGTTCAACTGTTTTTGCATCGTATTTAGCACGTAAAATAGCCATTTGTGCATGGAGTAGATTTAATTGGGCTTGTCGGTATTCCACTGAGCTGACACTTCCCATTTTAAAATGTTCTTCTGTTCGCTCAAAGTTGTGTTTAGCAGTTTGAAGGTTTTGTTTTTGTGTTTCTAAAACTAAACGCTTGTTTTGGTAATCAAAATAAGTGTTTGAGATAAAGTTTTTTAGTTGATGTTCCAATTGCTTTTTGCGCAACAATTGATTCTCTTGGTTGATTTGTGCATTTTGAACACGGGTTTTGGTAGCTCCTCCATCAAAAATATTCCAATTCAACGAAAGACCTGCATTTAATCCGTAATTCATCATACCTGCCGTAGAAGAAGTCACAGGGTTTTTACTTGTACTCCATCCGTAGGATGAGTTTGCTCCAAGTGTTGGTAAATAATTTGATTTACTCATTTTTATGCTGTATTCCCCAATTTCCAAAGCTTTTTCTATTTGTTGCATGTTGGTGTTTTGTGGAAGCGCTGCCAGCAATATTTCTAATGTTGGAATTGTTGCAAATTGCACACCGGTTTCAACAGCAAAATTCTGTGTTTGTGTGTCTCCGATTAGTAACAATAAATTACGTTTACTGTTTTCTAATAATTGTTTGGTATTGATGTAGTTTATACTGTCGTTGTTGACATCAACTTCAGCATTAAGCACGGCTAATTTTGTAGTTTGTCCATAGTCATATTGGTAATTGGTGCGCTTTAAACGTGTTTTAGATATCTGTAAAGCTTCTTGTAACACGCGTACATTTTCGGCTACTTGTGCCGTTTGATAATAGTTGCTGAATACATCTAAAATTGCTTGTTCTAAAACGGCATTTGCTTCTAGATGGCTCATAGCCAATTGTTCCTGCAATTGCTTAGTTGCATACTTCCGGTTAAAACCATTAAACAAGGTATAATTAACCCCAATAGAAGCGTTGTAATTTTGAGTTTCTGAACCATTAAAAGAAGTTATCACTCCACTTTGTGCTTCAATTTCTTGATTCATATTACTGTAATTAGCTCCTGCACCAACAGCGACACTCGGTAAATACTTTGAATTATAAATGCTAGCATTGTTTTCAGCTATTCGGATATCATTTTTTGACAATTGAATGGCGTAGTTGTTTTCCAATAAAGTTTGTAGTGCTTGTTCTTTGGTGAGGGTGTTTTGGGAGTATCCGCACCAGGATAGTAATACTAATATGTATGTTAGTTTTTTCATTTTATTTAACCGCTAAGTCGCTAAGAAGCGAAGTTGAGACGTTGTGTGCAACGTCTTTACATTTTTGAGACGTTGCGTGCAACGCCTTTAC
>JAOZTK010000001.1:19707-28218 GCA_029942185.1 Flavobacteriaceae bacterium | reverse complement strand
AGTCTTACGACTCTCTCCCCTTTTGGGAGGTTTGGGGTGGGGTTTCTTCCACCTTCATTTCAATAATTGCTCGTTCAACTTCTTCACGTGTAACCTCTTTCCCGGTTCGTAGCCATTTAAAAAACACGAGAACGGAGTTCCAAAAAGAAAGTATCAACGGAAGCATTAGTAAAGTTAAAAATGTGGCAATAAGTATTCCATACGAAATAGAAATAGCCATAGGTTTTAAAAATTGTGCTTGCCGGCTAGTTTCCAATAATAAAGGCATTAAACCCGCAATAGTTGTAATAGATGTTAGGAAGATCGCTCTAAATCGTGATATTCCCGCTTGTGCTAATGCATCGTCATATTTCATACCTTCTTTTAAATAACCATTAAATTTAGTCACCAATACCAAGCCATCGTTAACCATAATACCAATGAGTGCAATAATTCCTAACCATGATAATATATTGATTTTAAATCCGTGAAAATAATGCCCCCAAATTACACCAATCAAACTAAAAGGAATCATCACTAACAATAGTATGGGTTGACTGTAGGAACGGAATGTAAAGGCAATAACCATATAAATTAAGGCTAATATTGTCAATCCCACCATCGGAAGTGATTCTGTAGTTTTTTGCATCTCCCTATTTTGACCTTCATAAAGAACAGATACAGATGGATACTTTTCATTAATTAGTGGTATAATATTGGTTTTTATGTCACTAATAATATCCGGGGGACTATCTTTTTCCGATTTTAAATCGGCATTTATTTGAATTTCTCGTTTTCCTGCTAAATGGTTTATGGCAATTTCTCCACGTGCTATAGAATAAGTAGCAATTTCAGAAAAGGGCACTCTTTTTCCATTAGGTGTGATAATCCACATATCATCTAAATTTTTAATGGAACGACGATTCTCTTTTGTATAACGTACCCAAACTTTTATTTCATCTTGACCACGTTGAAAGCGTTGTGCTTGAAATCCAAAAAACCCATTACGCACTTGACTCATGATGGTTCGCAAATCCAGACCCAACAAATAGGCACTTTCTTTTAGCTGAATGTGTACTTCTTTTATTCCCATAGGATCATTATCGGTAATGTCTTTAAGTTTTGAATTTTGTTTCATTTTTCCTTTTAGCAATTCTTTTGCTGCTTTTAAGGCTTTAATATCATTACTTAATAATGAAACAGAAATTGGACTTCCCCCCATATTTCTTCCGGCTCCAAAGGATAGATTTTCTACACCTTCTACATCACCTACTTTTTCACGAATACTACTCGTTATAGCAGAGGATTCGAAATCCCTACTTTCACCGGGTAATAGATTGACTGTTAAGACAGCTTTAGACGAGGGCCCAATTCGTCTGATTACGTTCTGAACAACAGGGATATTACCAGTTTGTTTGGCTGTAAACTCTTCATTGACCAACCAAACTTTTTCTTCGATGCTCGAAATAATAGAGTCCGTAATTTTTTCATGTGTTCCTTGAGGCATGTTTAAGGTTATTTGTACCCGATCACTTGCAAGCATTGGAAAAAATGAGGTTTTTACAATACCGGCTTTTAGTGCACCTAATGTCAAAATCAGCATTGTTAAAGGAATGGCAAACCCTAATAATCTGTTTTTTAAGAAATACCTTAGATAAGGAGCATAAATTTTGTCGCGAATCCATTTTAAACCGGAGTCGGCTACCTTATTTATCTTGTCAAATACTTGATTAAATCCCTTTTTCTTTTTACCATTCTTTGCTTCTAATGCTTTAGAATGCGCGATATGTGCGGGTAAAATAATAATTGCTTCAAATAAGGAAACCACCAAAACCAATATAACAACGGTAGATACTTCACTAAAGAAATCTCCCATTCGACCATCGATAAAAAAGAACACAGAAAACGCCAATATAGTGGTGATAATTGCTGAAACAACAGGAGGAATTACTTCTAAGGTTCCATCAATTGCCGCTTGGATACGCGATTTTCCTTTTTCAAAATGGTGATAAATGTTTTCACCGATTACGATACCATCATCAACTAAAATTCCGATTACAATAATCATCCCAAACAAAGACAACACATTGATCGTTATTCCTGTTTGTGTGACAAACATAAACATCCCTAAAAAGGAAATAGGTAATCCGGCTGCCACCCAAAGCGCCAAGCGCGCATTGAGGAAAAGGGATAAAAAAAGCAAAACTAAAAGGACACCCATTCCTCCATTTTTAAGAAGCAATACTGTTCTCTCTTTTAATGGTATTGACTGGTCATTTGAGATATCAATATGTATGTTTTGGTGTTGCTCATTAAAAGTTTTAATGTATTCTTTTATTTTGGTAGCAGTGCCTATTAAATCTTCATTATTGGTGTTGTTTACAGAGATATTTACCGCAGATTTGCCATTAAAATAAACTCTGTTCGGATTTTCGGACCAAATATCCTTTACCGTAGCGACATCTTTTAATCGAATAATGGCACCTGATTGAGTGGTGCGAACCACTAAATTGAATAACTCTTTACCGTAATAACTTCTGTTGGAAGCCCGAATTAAATACTCTTCCGTATCTGTTTTTATGTTTCCACCGGTTATTAGTAAATTAGATTTCCGAACCGCATTGGCCACCTGTTCAAAACTTAAATTATAGGCGAGCAAGTCTTTTTCACGTACGGCAATTTCAATTTCTTCATCGGGGAAACCTGAAAGAGTGATTTGCGAAATATCTTTCATACCCCTAATGTCATTTTCTATACCACGGGCATAGTCTTTAAGGATTTTTAAGGAAATACCGTCACCACTTAAAATAAAACTAATAGTAGGACGAACAATTTCAATTTTTGCAATAATGGGTGGTTCCATTCCCACAGGAAAAGAGGGCACACGGTCAACAGTATTTTTAACATCAGATAATACCACATCAATATTTCTACCTTTTTCTGCTTCTACAACAATATTTGCAAAGTTTTCTCTTGAGACAGAGGTAACACGTTCAATACCGATTAAGCCTTTTAAATTATCTTCAATCTTAAGTACAATTCCTTCTTCTATTTCTATAGGAGAAGCACCGGGATAGATTATATTAATTTGAATAATACGACTATCCGTTAAAGGAAAAAAAGACGATTTTAAATTAAAAGCTCCGAACAATCCAAAGACTATAAAAGCTAGGATAACGACATTAACCGCTACGGGATATTTTATAAAATAGGATATAATTTTCTTCATAAAAAAAATTTAAATGCTCAAAATTCTATAGCCAAAATCCAATTTGAATTTGAATTTTTTTATATTTATTCATTTGACATTATTTTTTGATAAGGAATCTATGATTCACTTAGTTGTCGTTTAATTTTTGATTTTTGGAATTTACCTTTACAATCATTCCATGATAAGCTCCCGGCACCGGTTCTTTTACAACTAATTGCCCATTTTTAAGTCCTTTTACAACTACAGTTTTTTCATTAAAAAAAACAGGATTGATTGTTTGTAGGTGTAGCAGGCTATCATTTACTATGTATAATTTAGTATCATCTACCAAAAGTTTTCTTGAGACTTCAAAAGCATCTTTAATTGATTTTACGGGCACATTAGCTTCTAAATACATCCCTTCCTTTAAATCTTTATTTTTCAGGGTGATATAGACTTTTATAGTTTGCGAACCCGTATCAACAATAGGATTGATACGACTCACTATTCCGGTCCACTCTTTCGTGTGTTCTAAATTTTGAATACTTACTTTCTTTCCTTTTTGTAACAAATCACCGTATTGTGTATTGATATTTACTTCTAGTTCGTACGCAGAAGTATTGACAAAAGTTCCTAATTTTTGTCCGGGCCTTATCAAAGCACCCGGATTGACCATTGTTTCTGATAAAACTCCTGAAAAAGGTGCTTTAATACGGTATTTTGATAAACGAGCTTCTGCATTTTTTACACTGTAATAACTAGATAGAACCTTGCGACCCGTAATAAAATATTTTTCTTTATTAGAATTAGTTTCCGGTAATTGTGCGACTGACTTTTGCATATC
The DNA here is from genome assembly GCA_029942185.1 of Flavobacteriaceae bacterium. Taxonomy (GTDB): domain Bacteria; phylum Bacteroidota; class Bacteroidia; order Flavobacteriales; family Flavobacteriaceae; genus DQTL01. Next base: position 24,205 of record JAOZTK010000001.1, on the reverse strand, counting down.
AAAATTAGTGAGATAGGTATGCCATTTTGGGTATACATCAGGAAAATCCAATTGTAAGTCAGGCATCATGGTAGTTAGGACACTGTAAAAATTACTTTTTTGAGCACGTAGGTTTGCTGAAAACTCTTCGCTGTTGATACGTAATAAAGTCTCGCCTCGGCTAAAATAAGTTCCAGGTTTAAAAATCCGAGAACCTCTTATTAAAATTCCTTGTACTTCTGTAAAAAGATCAATCTTGTCTTTTGCTTTTAAAGTTCCACTAACCGTAATTATAAGTGGAATAGTTGTGTTTTCCACTACTTGTGTTTGTACGACCTTGGTAATTTTCGGTGTCTTCTGTTTTTTTTCTTTTTTACTATCTACTAATTTTTTATAACCAAAAACAGCTATTGCAATTAGTAAAAGAGCTATAAATATACTGATGTATTTTCTCATGGAAAAGGTTGATTTGCTCCGCATTGAGCGGAAAGGTTGAATAAGTTTTTTTGTAATTTTTGTAAAGTATGTATCGTGTTTTTTATTTCATTTTGATCCAAACCAGCTTGCAATTTCTGTATGGTTTTTTTCATAATAGGCATGGCGTTTTTATAATTAGATTTTCCTTTATCCGTAAGATAAATAAGCTTTATTCGTTTATCGATATTTACTCTTTTTCGTCTCACTAAGTCTTTGCGTTCCATAGTGTTTATAAGTCGCGTCAATGAAGTTTTATCTCGTTCGGTGACAAAAGCTAATTCATTTTGCATAAGACCGTCTTTGTCGTGTAATTTAATTAAAATAACCCATTGTTCTCGAGTAAGATCAATTCCATTATCCAAAAGGGTGTCATTGATTAAACAGCCTATCATTTTTGATGTTTTGCCCAACCAAGGGCCTAATGTGTTTTTTAATTCCACGAAGTCTACTAATTTAATGAAATGCAAATGTAAATAAAAATTCGTTTAGTTGCATATACAACTATTTGCACTAAAGATGAATGCAGTAATATGATAAAAATCATTTGTAACAATAGTTGCTTTGAATATTTTTGTCGTTTCTAAATTTAAAAAGCAGACAATCATGAAAAAATTACTTATTAGTCTTGTCGTAATTATGTCCTTAAATTGCAACGTTTTTGGACAAAAAATAGCTCCATATATTAAAGTTGGAGAAACAACTGAAACCATGCAACAAACCTATGATAGGGTTATTGCGGTATTAAAAGAGAATTCTTTTAGTGTGTTAGGTACTTATAACCCATCAAAAAAAAAATCTTTAAAAGTGATTGCTTTTACAAGAACAGATTTAAAAAACACGGTAGTTAAAGTTGCAGACAGAGGTGCTTTAGCAGCAGTTTTTAAAGTGGGATTGGTCCAAGAAAATTCGAACGTGACAATTTCCTATACCAACCCTGATTATATTTTAAGAGCCTATTTAGGAGCTAATTACTACAAAAACAAAGTTTTTTATCAAAAATTCAGTGCAGCTTTAAAAGCTACTTTTGCTAGCTTAGGAACTGATTTAACACCTTTTGGCGGAGCGGTAAAAGAGAGTAAATTAAAAAAATATCATTATATGGCAATGATGCCTTATTTTACAGATCCGGTAAGATTAAAAGAATTCTCATCATTTGAAGAAGGTTTAAAAAAAATTCAAGAAAATTTAGTAGCGCGTAAAGGAAACACGACACAAGTTTATAAATTAATTTATAAGTCTAAAAAAGTAGCTGTTTTTGGTATAGGTTTAAAAAGTAAAAAAGATGGTGAAGCACATTTTTTACCAATTATTGGGGAATCTCATGTAGCCGCTATGCCTTATGAAATTATTTTACAAGGTAATAAAGCTAGTATGTTACACGGCAAATATAGAATTGCATTGCATTGGCCCGAATTAACTATGGGAACTTTTATGAAGATAATGAGTACACCGGGCAATATTAAAGACATCTTGAAGGAATTATGTGAATAAACAAGAATGGATTAAATAATTAATTCGCGGGGAAAAAGTCCAATTGGTTTACTACTCCGATAATTTTACCTCGCGGAGTTAGTTCACTCATTTAAAACTCTCTTTAGCATTGTAAAAACAGCTTGTTCAACGGCATCAAGTTCATCATCCGCAAGAAATAACTCCATTATTTCTGCAGTGAGATGCTCAATTTCATTTTTAGAATATTCAAATCTTTCAATACAAGCCATAATTTTTTGAATACTCTGAAAATCATTATCCTTATCAAATTCATCATGTACTTTTTGATAGGAGTCTTTATTAATTTTTGATAAAATATAACTACGTTCTTGTCTGTTTTCAATATGATGACTGTTGGCGGCATAAAGCAATACATAAGCTTTAAACTCGTCTTGTGTCCAATCAGAAGTTGTTTCCATTATTAAATTTTTATAAAGTTATGCAGATAATACCACAGTAATATATGGTGTAATAACTTATGTAAAATTACAAAATATTTATCAAATAGTATAAACGTTTAGCTTACAAGATATACAGAAGGTTTTTGTATTTTTACTTTTTAATAAAAACAAATTTTAATGACACTTAAAGATGCAATTAAAAAAGGAATTCCTTCTGTTTTACCTGCAAAAAAAGAGTTTGATATAAATTTAAGTCACGCTCCTAAACGTAAGGAAATCTTATCTACAGAAGAAAAAAAACTAGCTATTCGCAACGCTTTACGATACTTTGATAAAAAGCATCATATAGTTTTAGCAAAGGAGTTTGCAGACGAACTTAAAGAGTATGGTCGTATCTACATGTATCGTTTTCGTCCTGATTATAAAATGTATGCACGTCCTATTGAAGAATATCCGGGCAATTGCGAACAGGCCAAAGCCATTATGTTGATGATTCAAAATAATTTAGACAAGAATGTGGCACAACATCCTCATGAGCTAATTACCTACGGGGGTAATGGAGCGGTTTTTCAAAACTGGGCACAATATTTATTGACGATGCAGTATTTATCAGAAATGACATGTGAACAAACTTTAGTCATGTATTCCGGACACCCTATGGGTTTATTTCCATCTCATAGTGAAGCGCCAAGAGTTGTAGTTACCAATGGAATGATGATTCCCAACTATTCCAAACCGGATGATTGGGAAAAGTTTAATGCTTTAGGAGTTACACAATATGGTCAGATGACAGCGGGTAGTTATATGTATATAGGTCCGCAAGGTATTGTTCACGGAACGACAATTACGATATTAAATGCGGGTCGTAAAATAGCTAAAGATGGAGAAGATCTTGCCGGGAAGTTATTTTTGACATCGGGACTAGGGGGAATGAGTGGGGCGCAACCTAAAGCCGGAAATATAGCAGGTTGTATTACGGTCTGTGCCGAGATAAACCCGAAAGCAGTAGCAATGAGGCATACTCAAAATTGGGTAGATGAAGTTTTTAATGATTTAGATGAATTAGTGGCTCGTGTGCTTAAGGCAAAAAAGAACAAAGAAATAGTGTCTATTGCTTATCAAGGGAATATTGTAGAAGTCTGGGAAAAGTTTGATGAAGTAAATTTATACATTGATTTAGGAAGTGATCAAACGTCCTTGCACAACCCTTGGGCAGGTGGTTATTATCCGGTTGATTTATCTTTTAAGGAGGCGAATAAAATGATGGTAAAGAATCCGGACTTATTTAAAGAAAAAGTACAAGAATCTTTACGACGCCAAACAGAGGCGATCAATAAACACACAGCCAAAGGCACTTATTTTTTCGATTATGGCAATGCTTTTTTATTAGAAGCAAGTAGGGCCGGAGCTGCTATTATGAAGAAAGACGGTTTGGGTTTTAAGTATCCGAGTTATGTAGAAGATATCATGGGCCCTATGTGTTTTGATTATGGTTTTGGTCCTTTCCGATGGGTGTGTACCAGTGCAAATCCTTTTGATTTAGCAATTACAGATCAAATTGCTACTGAAGTATTAGAAGAATTAAAAGAAGATTCTCCTCCTGAAATTCAACAACAGATGGATGATAATATCCAGTGGATAAAAGGGGCACAAGAAAACAGGTTAGTCGTGGGATCTCAGGCTAGAATTTTATATGCAGATGCTTTAGGACGTATGAAAATAGCAGCGGCTTTTAACCGAGCAATTAAAGAAGGTCGTTTATCTGCACCTATAGTTTTAGGACGTGATCATCATGACGTGTCAGGAACAGATTCTCCATATCGAGAAACTTCTAATATTTATGATGGATCGAGTTTTACAGCTGATATGGCGATACAAAATGTTATCGGAGATAGTTTTAGGGGAGCTACTTGGGTGTCGATCCACAATGGAGGTGGAGTAGGTTGGGGAGAAGTAATTAATGGAGGTTTTGGGATGCTTCTCGACGGATCTTCTGAAGCGGATAGGCGTCTCAAATCAATGTTGTATTGGGACGTAAATAATGGTGTTGCAAGACGTAGTTGGGCTCGTAATCCAGGTTCAATATTTAGTATAAAACGCGCGATGGAATTGGAGCCTAATTTAAAAGTAACACTTCCAAATTTAGTGGA
>JAOZTK010000001.1:2697-19607 GCA_029942185.1 Flavobacteriaceae bacterium | reverse complement strand
AACGCGCGATGGAATTGGAGCCTAATTTAAAAGTAACACTTCCAAATTTAGTGGATGATGAATTATTAAATAAGCTTTAAAACCTACTGTACTCTTGACTTTCTGTGAGATAAATCTTATGCCGAACTCAGTCTGTCAATGCGCCTATTATCTGTTTAAATAACAGTAAATCCGTTTATGTTTTATAGCAGCTATTAGACCGCTACACTACTAGATTTTAGCTATTAGATTTGCTCAATGTAAGTTGTTAATCATTAACCGAATAAGGTTATTAGTTATATGATAGGTTTAATAGTTGTATGGTACAATTATTGATGTGGTATTGTTTATATGATATTTTAAAGATCGATTTATGAAAACAATTAAATTTTTACCCGTAATAATTTTGATATTTTTTTTGAGTTCGTGTAGTACGATTCGTGTAACTTCTGATTACGAAACTCAAACAGATTTTAGTAAGTATAAGAGCTTTGCATTTTATAAAAAAGGAATTGATAAAGCTAAAATTTCAGCTATTGACAAACGTCGAATCATCAGGGCGATCAGTGACGAAATGGAGCTAAAAGGTCTGACGAAATCAAAAAATCCAGATTTGTTAATCAGCCTGTTTACCAAAGCTATCGAACGTGTTGATATTTATGAAAATCGCTGGCAACCGTATTATTATGATCCTTTTCATAGACAACAGGTTTCAAAATATACAGAAGGAACTTTGTTTATTGATATCATTGATAAAGAAAGTAAAAAATTAATTTGGCAAGGTATCGGGAAAGGGTTTTTAACCAAATCATCAAAACCGGAAAAACGAGAAGTAAATATCCACAAGTTTGTAAAGGAAATATTGAAAAAATATCCCCCGGAAAAGAAAAAATAGTTTAAAAAAAAACCAGTTCAATAGTCCGATGTCTTTATCTCGGAGTAGATTTCTAGCAATACTTTTCGTAAAAAAAACAAAAATATTTTGCTTTTCACTTTCTGTTTTTAATCAGAAGAATTATCTTGCGCCCCAAATTTAAACACAAATTATTAAAAACATGAAAAATATAGTAATTGCATTAGTTACACTAATCGCCTTAAGCTCTTGTACGCAACAAAAAATAGGATATGTCGATTCAATAGAGCTGATGAAAGCGTATAAAGCTGTCAAAGCACTTGAAAAAGAAATTGAAGAAGATCAAAACACACTACAAGTGACGTATCAACAAATTGCGATGGCTTTTGAAAAAGAAGTACAAGAATTTCAAGCAAAATCAAAGACAATATCTCGTAAAAAAGGAGAGGAACGTTATCAAGAATTAATGCTTAAACAACAACAAATTCAACAAAGTCAACAGAATGAAAGTCAAAAACTTCAAAATGAAAGTCAAGAAAAAATGAATGAGATTATAGAAGATGTAAAAGATTTTGTAGAAGAATATGCAAAGGCAAATTCTTATACATTTATTTTAGGCTCCAATGATTCGGGTAATGTTTTGTATGGCGACAGTAAAATGGATTTAACAGAAACAATAGTGAGCGCATTGAATAAAGAATACAAGAATTCAGCTCAACCAGAAGAGATTAAAGAAGCAAAAGAAATTGAAAAAACGCTAAAAGAGGAATAAAGAAAAAGAATTCCAAAACATCAAATAATAAAACAAAAGCATCAAATTTCTAATTGAGATTTGATGCTCTTTTTTTCAATCATATTCTTGATACAAAAAATCGTTGTATGGAAATCGTGTAATATGAATTTTTCGTACTTCGCTATACAGCATTTTTCGAAAATTTTCCAGATTTTCTTTTTTTAGAGCAGAAATAAAAATTGCTTTTTCATTTTCTCTATTCATATAGGTTTTTCCCCAATCTTCTAAACTGTAATGCTCTTTTGTTTTTTTAGTTATTAAATCATCATCATCAATTATTTCGAAATTGTAAGCATCTATTTTGTTAAATACCATTACGGTAGGCTTGTCCGCACTATCTATTTCTTGTAATATGGTGTTTACTGAAGCGATATGATCTTCAAAACTCGGATGTGAAATATCAACAACATGAAGTATTAAGTCGGCTTCACGCACTTCATCTAGAGTCGATTTAAATGATTCAACTAATTGTGTGGGTAGTTTTCTGATAAAACCAACGGTATCTGTCAAAAGAAAAGGGAGATTTCTTATGACGACTTTTCGAACCGTAGTATCCAATGTAGCAAATAGCTTGTTTTCTGCAAAGACGTCACTTTTGCTAATCATATTCATCAAAGTTGATTTCCCTACATTGGTATAACCCACCAAGGCAACACGAATCATTTTTCCTCGATTTTTGCGTTGTACCGCCATTTGTTTGTCAATTTTTCCCAAACGTTTGCGCAATAAAGAAATTTTATCACGGACAATTCGTCTATCTGTTTCTATTTCTGTCTCTCCGGGACCACGTAAACCTATACCTCCTTTTTGACGACTGAGGTGTGTCCACATACGCGTTAAGCGAGGCAGCAAATATTGATATTGAGCTAGTTCTACTTGAGTTACTGCATAACTGGTTTGAGCTCGTTGTGCAAAAATATCTAAGATTAAGTTGGTTCGATCCAGAATTTTACAATCTAAAATACGTTCGATATTACGTAGTTGACCCGGTGATAATTCATCATCAAATATAACGCTGCTAATTTTATGAGCATCAATATATTCTTTAACTTCATCTAATTTTCCAATACCTAAATAAGTTTTTGGGTTTGGGTACTCTAATTTCTGTGTAAAACGCTTTACACTTTTTCCACCGGCAGTTAATGTCAGAAAATCTAACTCATCTAAGTATTCATTTAGTTTTTCCTCGTTTTGATGCTGTGTTATTACACCAACTAAAACCGCTTTTTCTATTTCTTTTATTGTGTAATCAATCATAAATGCAAAGATAACTATTTTGTGCCGGAATGGAATCTTAAGTCAATAAATCTGTTTACTTCAAAATGTTTACTTTTACACACTAAAATGAACTAAAAGTATGTTTTCATTCTTTAAAGATAAAGGGCCAAAAGACAATGTCGTTAGCGTGGCATTTTATAATCTAGATAATTTATTCGATATTTTTGATGATCCAGATACGTTTGATGATGATTACACACCAACAGGTGATAAAAAATGGACTTATAAACGCTATAAAGTAAAATTAAAAAAAATTGGACAAGTAATTTCAAAAATTGGTGTTGAATATGCACCAACTCCTCCTGTTTTAATCGGTTTAGCCGAATTAGAAAATGAAACAGTAATTGACGATTTAATTAAATCAAAGCATTTAAAAGAGTTTTGTTATGATTATGTTCATTATGATTCGCCGGATGAAAGAGGAATTGATGTAGGTTTGTTATTTATTAAAAAGCATTTTGAACTTCTAGATTCCAAAACTTATCCTTTGGTACTTTTTGAAGAAGATGGGAAAAGAGATTACACACGTGATATTCTTTTAGTCAAGGGGAATTTAAGAGGCGATTTAGTTTACATTCTTGTAAATCACTGGCCCTCTAGACGTGAAGGACAAGAAAAATCAGATTTTAAAAGGATGGCTGCAGCAAAAAGAGTTCTTGAAATTGTCGAAGAAATTAAAATTGAAACCACTAATCCTAAAATCATTGTTATGGGTGATTTTAATGATGGTTACAACACCGCCAGTATAAAGCATTTAGTGAAAGATCAATTCTACAACCCGATGGAACGCTTAAAAACCACGGGCAGTGGTAGTTCTACCTATAATGATGAATGGTACTTATTTGATCAAATAATTTTCTCAAACAATTTTTTAGAGGAGCAGATAAGTGGATTTCGATTTAAGTATGCTGATGTATATGATCCAAAATTTATAAGAACTTGGAGAGGAAAACGCAAGAACAAACCCTATAGAACTTTTGTTGGAGGTTGGTATCAAGCGGGTTATAGTGATCATTTCCCGGTTTATGCTTATTTAGAAATGAATAAGTTGTTAAAAGATGACGAAGAAGTTCAAAAAAACCTATAGGAGTATTTAATACCTTTTATTTGAATTATATAGAATCCTTCTTTTCACCTATTTTATTGTTCTCATAGACTTTTATAAGTTCAGGAAAAATCATAGGAACGAGGTTTTTAACAGGTTCATATAAAACTGATTTTTCTTTTTCGGTTTTGTTTACAAAGGGAATAGCATTATTAAATTTATCAAATACGATTAAAACTACACTGAGAATAAATGCGAGTTTTAAGACACCAAACACACCACCTAAAGCTTTGTTGATCCAGCCCAAATAGGCAAAATCAGCTATTTTTGTAAAGAGTTTTCCTAAAAGAGATACCGCTAAAACAATGATACCAAATGTTATGACAAAAGAAACCAGTGTTATATATTGTTCCTCCCAAGCAACTTTATCGACTAATATATTTCCTATATGAAAGGAAAAATGAATGGCACCGTAAACACCGGCAATTAAAGCTACCAATGAAGCAACCTCTACAAAAAGACCTTTCATAATTCCACGGATAAAACCAAACCCTAAAATGACAGCAATAATAATATCGAATATTCCCATTTTTTATTTTCAATATAATAATTCGATAAAAATACTACTTTTGTTTGAACTAAAACAACCATGACAGAAAAGGATACTTTACAACAAGACTGGAAAAAGATAGTTACAGAATTATCTACAATATTTGCGGAAGGAGATCATCTAACAATTGATTCTATTCTGTATTTAATAGGTGTACAAGAATTAGGAAAGGGTTTTCAAGAGTTTTCCAAAGACGACAAAGTAAACTTAATGCACATTGCTGTTTGTCGACTTTTACAAACCTATGGTTATTATAAATTTGATTATTTTGATTCGGATGATTGGCCACATTATAAACGTATAAAGGAATTGCCTAATTTAAAAACAGAAGCACAATCTGATTTGATGAAAAAAGCAATTATTCAATATTTTAAATAGGTTGAATTCAGCTTAAAAGCTCAATCCGAAACACATATTAAACGTCAAACACATTCCTGTAAACTATATTACTTCAAAGAATTTTCCGGGTAAAGGTCTAACCAACCCCTGCAATTCTAGGTTGACTAACACGGCGGATATTTTATAGATAGGAATTTTACATTTTAATGAAATTATATCCAGTTGAATCTTCCCGTTTTTTTGTAGATAGTCGTATATTATTTTTTCATTTCCTTTCAGATCGATAAAAAGTTGCCGTTGGATAAGTTTTTTTTTCGTGTTTTCTTTTTGATCCCAATTGAGTAAATACACCAAATCTTGTGCCGAATTGAGTAGCGCTGCACGATTCGTTCGTATCAGATTATTACAACCTTGACTGAAGGTGTCGGTGACTCTACCCGGTACAGCAAAAACATCCCTATCGTAAGAATTTGCAATACTTGCGGTTACAAGAGAACCACCTCTATCGGCAGATTCAACGATAATAGTAGCTTCTGATAAGCCGGCAATAATACGATTCCGCATTAAAAAATATTCACGTAAAGGCTCTTCATCATGCCATTGTTCTGTATAAAAACCACCATTTTCCAAAACTTGATGTACATATTTTGCATGTACTTTAGGATACATTTTATCAATTCCATTTGCCAAAACAGCGATGGTTTGTAGTTTGTTTTTGATCGCAACTTTATGTGCTGTAATATCCACTCCATAAGCAAAACCGCTGACAATTATAGGATTGTATTCTTTTATTCCCGCTACTAATCTTTCAATAAAATTGCGTCCGTAACTCGTCATTTTTCTTGTTCCGACAATACTGATAATTGGTTGTTTATCAAAATGAATATTGCCGTCAGAAAACAACAACAAAGGACCGTCGATACAATGTTTGAGTTTTTCCGGATAATCATTGTCTAAAAAACTATTAAATTTTATAGCATTATCTAAGATGTATTTTTGTTCTTTTTCGGCGTTTTTAAGATTTTCAGGATTGTATAAATGTCGAATTATAGCACTTCCTATTCCATTTATTTTTTCCAAGATTCTTTTTTTTTCAGAAAAAACAGCTTCAGCACTTCCGATATGAGCAATTAATCTTTTTGCATTGATCGTGCCAATACCTTTAACTTTTTGTAAAGCCAGTAAATAGAGTAATTCTTTTTCGTTCATAGCAGGTAGAAAACTAATTAAGAGACAACCAAATTATGATGTATCAAATATTCTGCAATTTGAACAGCATTGGTGGCAGCTCCTTTTCGTAAGTTATCAGAGACAATCCACATGTTCAAAGATTTAGGTTGCGAATAATCTCTTCGAATACGACCCACAAAAACTTCATCTTTACCTGCGGCATTTAGAGGGGTTGGGTATAAATTATTAACGGGGTCATCTACTACTCTAACACCTTGGGTTTGGTCTAATAGTTGCCTGACTTCCTCAATTTTAAAATCATTTTCAAAAGCTAAATTCACACTTTCACTATGTCCTCCAACAACTGGAATTCTCACAGCTGTTGCCGTAATGGCAATATTGGGATTGTCAAATATCTTTTGAGTTTCTCGTATTAATTTCATCTCCTCTTTTGTATAAGCATTTTCCTCAAAATCATCACAGTGAGGTAGTGCATTTTTATGAATAGGATGTGGATATGCTTTTTCACCTTCAATACCTTTGCTTTCGTCGTTTAATTGTCGGACTGCTTTAACTCCGGTACCGGTTATAGATTGATAGGTTGAAACCACAATCCGTTTAATACAATATTTTTTATGTAGTGGAAATAAGGCTAAAACCATTTGTATGGTCGAACAATTTGGATTGGCAATAATTCTATCATTTGTGCTGAGCAGTTGCGCATTGATCTCAGGGACAATTAATTTTTTAGAAGCATCCATACGCCATGCGGATGAATTATCGATAACAAAGGTACCTACTTTGGCAAATTTTGGAGCCCATTTCAATGAAGTATTTCCACCGGCAGAAAAAATAGCGATATCAGGCTTTGCCGCAACCGCTTCTTTAAGACTTATAACGCGATGCTTTTTTCCTTTAAAAAGCAGTGTTTTCCCGATAGATTTTTCAGAAGCGACAAGAAGTAGTTTGGTAATAGGGAACTTGCGCTCTTCTAAAATTTGTAACATTACATTACCTACCATTCCGGTGGCACCTACTATGGCTAGTTTCATATTTATGATTTTATCTTTTGTAGTTGTAAAAGTAATAAAAAAATGCTTTGGGGTATAGGTTGTGAACGATGGGATATACGGAATCTATATTTTCGCTTTATGCTTTACGCAGTACATTTTAGGCTTAGATGTGATAACACAATAAAAAGCATTAAACGTACTGCGTATAGCGTAACAAAATTCTACTTACTTCCCAATAATACCAATTCATTCCCTACAACTTCTGTAACATAGCGTTTAATCCCACTTTTATCTTCGTAGTCATGATGGGTTAGTTTGCCACCGATAGCTACTTCTTTTCCTTTTTTTAAATATTTTTCAACGATTTCAACTGATTTACCAAAAAAGACAACTCGATGCCATTGCGTATCTGTGATTTTTTCCTTCTTTGCATTTACATAATTTTCATTGGTAGCTACACTGAAGGTGGCTTTTTTGTTTCCATTTTCAAATTGAAAAATTTCAGGATCGTTTCCTAAATTTCCGATTAACTGTACTTGGTTTCTTAACGTATTCATAAGATAAGGTATTATGCCTGTTTTTATTTTTACAGACGTTATTAAAATTGTTTTTGTCTGAACGAGTAATGAGTACTTCGGTTTCGACAGTGCAAATAACCAACGACTTGTAAAATGGTATCGGTATCTAAGCGTTTACTTTCGTATATAAATGTTTGTAAACGTTTGTAATTGAATATAACGCAAATAATCAAGTGTTTAACATAAAATTAATTAAGCTATATTTAAGGGGTTCACAACAGATTTTCAAAATAATATTACTTAATCGAAGAATTAATAGATGTTTTTTTAGTAATTTTAATACAAAAATCTAACTTGAAGTAGCACAATTGAAGTGATTTATTGTCTACGAAGAAAGTGGTAATTATTTTTTCTTTCTTTATCAAATGTCTTTCCCATATTTATTATATAAAATCTTGTAGGTGTCTTTCGTGTCGATATCTATATTTAAACCTCCTGCTTTTTCAATATAAACATCATTTATATGTGAATTTATTATTTCTCTAGCGCCAATATCATTTTTTAATTCCGACAGTATTTTAAAGTATTCTTTACCAAAAATGGACGGAACACCAGGCCGATTCTTTGTTAGAGTCGCTACAATGTTTTTATCTGTATCAAAAAAACGATTTACTAATTTATTAAAATACATAAATTCAATAAGGGGTTGATCTGCTAAAGCAATCAATATAGCATCAAAATAAAGATTGTTTTTTTTAATATAATCAATTGCACAAACAATAGAACTGCCCATTCCTGAAGACCAGTCCCTATTTTTAATTACAGTAATTTTAGAATTTGTAATTGTATCGATAATTCTATCGTAATTAGCTCCGAGAATCACAAAAACGGAAGCTACGTTTGACGCCACTCCTTGATTAATCACGTGCTCTAATAAAGTAGTATCTTTCCATGGCAAAAGTTGTTTTATACTTCCCATTCGGGTAGATTCTCCTGCCGCAAGAATTACAAATGCGATCTTAACATTCTGTTTTTTTTCTTCAAAAGTTGATGATTTCATAATAATTTTTATACATAAAACTATTTGTACAAAATTAATAAAGCAGAATGAATAACAATTGGTTTTGATTCATAAACATAAAATTAATGATTATGTTTTGCAAAGATCCTTTTAAAACACGGCCTATGATATCAATAGATGAAAATAATAATTATCTTTATAACCTTTAAAACAATATATAAAATGAAATTTCACATAAAACTATTTCTGATTTTAACAATTTTAGTTCATTTTTCTATGATTTCTCAAGTTCTTCCTTTAAAAAAAACAATTCAAATAGAGGAGTTTACTATTGCACAAATTCAAAAGAAATACCAAACCGGCCAATTTACTATTCCACAAGTAGTTCAAACCTATATAGACAGAATTAATCGTCTTGACAAAAACGGACCTATTCTAAATTCGGTTATTGTTATTAATCCTAATGCAATGAAGATTGCAGCCGAATTGGATAAAGAACTAAAAGCCGGCAAAAGCAGAGGTCCAATGCACGGTATTCCGGTTCTATTAAAAGACAATATTGATACTCATGATAAAATGGCCAATACTGCAGGCTCTCGAGCATTAATAAATTCTTTTCCATTAAATGATAGTTTTATTGCCAAACAATTGAGAAATGCAGGGGCAATTATTCTCGGAAAAGCAAATTTGAGTGAATGGGCAAATTTTAGAGGTCAAAAATCTACAAGTGGCTGGAGTGGCGTAGGAGGTTTAACGAAGAATCCCTATGTTCTCAACAGAAATACATGTGGTTCAAGTTCGGGTTCTGCTGTAGCTGTTTCTGCAAACCTCACTATGGTTGCAATTGGTACTGAAACTAATGGTTCCATTGTTTGTCCGGCTCAAACCAATGGTGTTGTAGGCTTTAAGCCAACAACTGGATTAGTAAGTCGTTCCGGGGTAATACCAATCTCCTATACACAAGATTCTCCCGGTCCGATAACAAGAACAGTTGAAGATGCTGCCATTTTGTTAAGTGCTTTGATTGGTGTAGATTCTACGGATAAAAAAACTGTGGAAAGTGAAGGTAAATCCTATACAGATTATACAAAATTCCTAAAAAAAGATGGCTTAAAAGGGAAAAGAATAGGTTTAAATAAAGCTTTATTTGGTATTAATAAAAAAGTAGATGCATTATTGGTTCAAGCAATTGATTTTATGAAAAGCCAGGGTGCTGAAATTATTGAGATTGATAAAGTAATGGCCAACAATATTGGATTATACTCATTCAGAGTGATGATCTATGAATTCAGAGAGGGATTAAATAAATATTTTAAATCTTTGGGCCCTCATGCTAAAATTAAAAACATTGAAGAATTAATTGCTTTCAATAAAAAAGATTCTATAGAGTTAAAATATTTTGGACAGGAATATATAGAAATGGCTCAAAATAAAGAAATTATTAAAGCCGATGATTACATCAATTTATTATCAAAGATGTTAAAAGGAAGCAGAGAAGATGGAATAGATAGGGTAATGAATAAACATAATTTAGATGCAATAATAGCAGCTAGTGGCGGACCAGCTTGGGAAACAGATTTGATTAATGGAGATAAGATTGAAATTAGCAGTGCTGCACCTGCAGCAATTGCAGGCTATCCTAATATAACAGTACCAATGGGATTTATTGATGAATTACCTGTAGGGATTTCATTTTTCAGCACTGCATGGAGCGAACCAGTTTTACTGGAAATTGCATATGCATATGAACAAGGAACAAAGCACAGAAGAAAGCCTAAGTTTTTAAAGACCCCCTAAATTAACATCTAACCCATTCTTTTTTATTATCAACAAAGTTATACTTATTAATAAAAAAAAAGTAGTAAAAAAAGAAAGTTCATCACATCGCTATCATCTTTTAAATTATTCTTTAAATATAACGTTACAAATCTAAAGGCAAAAGACCAATTAGTTTAATACTTCAGCATTTTGGGTCGGTATGGTATGGTTTACAAAGCAAACTCATTTTAATACCCGGATGGTTCTACTTTGGTGTAGTTTGTTTTTTTAGATAATTTAAAAAAACATTCTTCGCAAGATAATAAAAAACTAGATTTTCAGGATATTTTAACAGCTTAAAATTTTTATAACCTTCCTATTACTCAATTAGAATTGGAAATAAATAAACACTTGTAACTCGGATGACATGGCTTGGTAAATGCCAAAGATAACCAGGGCACTAATCCCAATTTTAACAGGGTTTGAAAAACCTATAAAAGTTTCTCTGTACCAATCTTTCACGCCGGTGGGCAACCAATGAATGACAAACCCAATCAGCATAACTATAAATACATTGCTATAAGAGCTTAAGATTTGAGGTATTAAGTTAAAACTAAAGTCAGTACTGATTTGATGGATGATTTCACGGGTACTTTCCATATTTTCTGCTCGAAACCAGATTCGTGTAAACGTAATAAAATTAAAAGTGATAAAGATCTTAAGTACGGTACTTAAAACAGTATTAAATTTTTCATACGGACTGATTTTTCGCCATAATTTATAGACTATTATTCCCAGACCGTTTAAACCTCCCCAGATTACAAATTGCCAACTGGCTCCATGCCATAAACCACCTAGTAACATCGTAATTAAAAGGTTGATATTAGTTGTCAACCATCTTCGAAAAGCTTTGATCCATACAGCTAATAATGCAGTTAAACCCACCAAGGTTAAAATAGCGTATAAAACAAGTATTTCACCCGAAAGTAAAACGATAAAGGCGATGATAAAACTCAAGGCGATCCACGTACCGATACTTCCACCACGATTACCACCTAAAGGAATATACAGGTAATCTTTTAACCAGGAAGAAAGGCTGATATGCCAACGTTTCCAAAACTCACCGACATTTCTTGCTTTATAAGGGGAATTAAAATTAGTTGGGATGGTGAATCCCATTAATAAGGCAATGCCAATAGCGATATCAGTATAGCCGGAAAAATCAGCATATACCTGAAGCGAATAGCCATAAAGTGCCATCAGGTTTTCAAACCCGGTAAACAAGCTCGGATTATCAAAAACTCTATCTATAAAATTAACAGCGATATAATCACCAATAATAATTTTTTTAGCTAATCCTTTTAAAATCCAAAACAAGGCTAAACCAAATTGATGCTGCGTAAGTTTGTAGGGTTTGTAGATTTGGGGAATAAAATCTGCAGCCCTAACAATAGGTCCTGCGACCAATTGCGGAAAAAAGGAAACATAAAATCCAAAATCCAATATATTTCTAACCGGTTTTATATGTTTACGATACACATCGATAGAATAACTGATTGTCTGAAAGGTGTAAAAAGAAATCCCGACCGGTAATAAGATTTTATTGACTTCAAAATGTGTTCCTATATTGACATTGGTCCATTGTGCAAAATGATTAAACACTTCATGATTAGTGCTGAAAAATTCATTAAAGGATTCTGTAAAGAAATAAGCGTATTTAAAATAAGCGAGTACAAAAAGATTGATAAAAACACTTGTAGCGACAAATAGTTGTCGAAATAGTTTCTTTTTAGATCCGTAGATTAATTGCCCGATAATAAAATCAGAAATCGTAGAAAACAACAAAATACTGACAAAAAGGCCACTTGTTTTATAGTAAAAGAACAAGCTGACAATAAATAAATAGGCGTTTCGGAGACCTCTTTTCTTATAGATTAATGAATAAAAAAATAGGACAACTGCGAAAAATCCCCAGAAGAAAAACTGGGTAAATATCATAGGCTCTCCTTCGTTGTAGGTGAAAATATGCTTTATATTTTCAATACTAAAAAAAGCGACTAAGCCCTGAAATATGTTGTTTAAATTATCCAATTATACTACTTTCTGTTTTTTAATTATTTATAGAATCAAAGTTATAAAACCGAGGTTTGTCAATCGTAAAAATCTTTTTTATTTGTAAAAATTAAATATAAGTACCACATTAATAAATAGGGACCAACAATTAAGTTGGTTAAGAATTCTATAATTCCTATAGGATTATTTTTATCATATATAGCGATATAAAAAACAATCACCATAATGAAATGGATTGATAAATAGATAATCATTTTTGTGTTTTCACATTTTTAAGCGCTAAACTCAAATCAGTTTTTTAGTTTACTACTCGGTTTATTATTATTTAATTTTAAATAGGTATTATACTCTTTTATCAATGCTGAGAACAGGACATCTCCTATTAATTCATACCCTTTTCGGGTGAAATGTATTTTGTCTTTTTTAGCAAACCCCTTGTTTTCCCATTTTTTTATAGATCCCAAACCTCCCATTACCTCAAAGAGATCCCACATACCGGAATTGTGTTTTTGAGCTAATTTTATTAGGCTCTCACGTGCTTTAAAAACTCTTTTATTGGGATATTTTTTTTTATAATAACTGTCGTTATTTGTTACGAATAGAAATGCTGCTTTTGGGTTAACCGATTTAATCCAATCGATTAATTGATCGTAATTCTTTTCATAAGATTCCGGACAAAAACTAGGGTAGTAAGCGTCGTTAATTCCGATGCAGAAAATAATCAAATCCGGATTAATTACTTTTAACTGATCAACGAAGAGTTCATTTCGTAAAAAACTACTTGTTTTAGCACCATTTACACCTAAAGAAGTGTAAACAATACCCGGTGTGTCGTTTTCTAAACTAAGTCCGTATAGATTAAAAGGAGTTAGCGATTCTTGGTTTTTTTGAATACTAACAGATAAAGAATCATGCTCTTCTTCTAAAATAAACTCTGTATAACCAATTTCACGATTTGTGTTAATTTTTATAGCTGTCGGAAAAGTGAGTTCCACTTTATAATTTGCAGCATCAAGATTGTGAAAAACCTTAATTCTATTGAATTTATAACGGGTTAAAGTAGCATCTCGGTATTGAATTTGAAAGGAGGCTATGCTGTCTGTTGTCTTTGCTGTTATTCCGGAAACACCCCATTTTGCTCGATGAGATTTTACAGAATTCCGAAAAGATTTCCATTCTCCGGTATAAGAAATTTGAAAGTTTTTTGGATTCCAAGTTTCTGCTATTTTAAAAGGGAAAACAAAACCTCTTCCACCGTTGATGTCAGGAGCAAGTTGTAAAAAATTCTTTCGCACTTGGTCGGGCCAAACCTCAGCTTGAATATGAGATCCGCCAATTTGTAAAATTTTTACTTTTCCTTCCCTCCGAGTCAACAAGGCTTCTAATTTTGCAAAAAATGTATTAAAATTAGAATGTTTGTTATAAAAATGAATAAAATTTTTATTGTAATCAACAAAATTAAATTCGGAAGTGGAACGGGAATTATTTTGACTCCTCAGCAAAAAAGAAGTAAATAAAAATAGGATAAAAAAGATTTTTTTAGTGAATACTGTCATTTGTAATCTTTTTTACTTTTTCTCTTTAGTTTTATAAACGTCATAAAGTTTGAATAATTCCGTTTTAAACATCGAAGCAATTTTCACGGAGCCTTTTGAGGTAAAATGAATATGATCTGCTCCTCCAAGAGCTGGTACAGCATTGACCCATTTTGGCATAGAATTTCTACCACCCATAGCCGCATACATATCCCAAAATAAACAATCGGTGCTCAGTGTAGCTTCTTGTAGGGCATCTCTTACGTCTTCTAAAAAGGGTCGTGTAACATATTCAGTTTTGTTTTTACGGGACATATCACTGGGACCGATAACCAATATTGGTATATTAGGATTGAGCCGTTTTAAAAAATTAATCTGATTTTTAAACCAATTGCCGTAGTTTGTAGCTTGCTTAATACTTTTCATATAAGGAATAGTATTGCCTCCAAATTCTAGAATAATCAACTTAGGCGATAAACTTGTATACATTTGTTGCAACAAATTTTTATTTTGTCGTGTAAATAAGGTCCCTGAAGAACCACGTAAAGGAATATTATCCATAACAATTCCTGTATTTCCTTCCAGCGAAATACCCAATATATCCGGACTGTTTTTTCCGTTAAAAATAATCTGAATTTCCGCAGGTGTTACATTAAATCTTCCCTGAATTTTTAAAAATTCAATATTTGGGTTAATTGTTCCGGATTTTATAGGAACGGCATCAGCTAGAATCTTATAGGAAGATTCATAATTTATATTTCTCAAATAAACATTGACCTGAGCATATTTTTGAGTTCTCTTATAGGCTATTTTAGGTTTTCTAATTTTTATCCAACCTTTATAATTTGTATTTTCATCAATTGAATCAAGTTGCTCAATAGGAGCGAATCTACAAAAACTCATCAGAGCTCCATATTTTTTATGCTTAACCCGTTTATCTTTTCTCCCATAGGCAACATAGCGTTTCCAGTTTCCGGAGGTTCTATTATTTAAGGTCCATTTTTGTGAAACGGGCAGTACCGGAAAGATTCCCGCTCCGGAACCTCCAAACTTTTTTTGCAATTCATTTCTTAAAAAAGAAGTGATTCTATCGGATTCTATTTGAGAATCACCATAGTGTAAAATTCTAACTTTTTCTTTATTAGCACGATCCAAAGCGGCAAAAAACGGAATTAAGGATTGCATGGCTTTTTGATTGCCCTGAATCGTTTTTCTGATTTGTTTAATTTCTTCTTGTTTGTGTCTGATAGAATCCAACTTCCGTTCGATTATAATGGAATCGGCTGCGGTCAATACCTTTTTGGAATCAAATATTTTTTTTACTCCTATTTCGTCTTTTGACAAGCTGTCCATTTCAGTTTTTAAAGCAAAAAATTCATTTGTTGTAGGAAACTTCAGACTAAAGGCACCCATAGCGATTCCCTTTTCAGGGAAAACAAGCATCAATGAAAATAGCAATGCCATGACTCCTAATAAGGTCAATAAAATTGTTTGGGGTTTGATGTTATTTTCTTGTTTTTTGATAAGGACTTAGATAATTAGATAGTTTTACATCGTAATAATAAAAAAGCAAATATATATAATTTTGATATTAATGCATTTTCGAAGAGATTTCGAGATGTTCAACATCTAAAAAACAACTGCTTTTCCGGCTTTAAAACCTATGGCTTACAATCTTTATGACAGCGTGTTTTTATTTTGAGATAAAAATAATTACATTGCATTTTTTTACGAATATATTTTAAAATTATGTTGCGTATACATTTATTTGAGTTTGAAGATCAAAAATGGTTTCCCAGGTTTTTAAGAGATTATGGAACAGATTTTTTACAATTTTTGTCTAATAAAACAAAGATGTACAAACCTATTGTCCCGCTACTTGAAAAAGGACTTAAAGCCAGTGGTACAAACCAAATTATTGATCTCGGATCTGGAGGAGGTGGTGGTTTAATTTGGTTGCGTAGTGCGTTGAAAAAAAAGATTGAAGATCTACAAATCATTTTAACTGATTTTTATCCAAATATTACGGCATTTAAGCATACACTCAAACAATCCGAGAATTTTGATTTTATCAAAACACCTATAGATGCAAGAAAATTACCAAAGAATTTAACAGGATTACGAACACTTTTTTTAGTATTTCACCATTTTAAACCGGATGATGCCAAACAAATTTTGCAAAATGCAGTCGATTCAAAAAAAGGCATTGCTATTTTTGAGGGGCAAGAACGAAGTTTAAAAAGTTTACTGGCGATGTTTTTCTCTCCGTTGAGTGTTTTATTTGTAACACCATTTATCAAACCTTTTAAAACAGGAAGATTGCTATTTACTTATATTATTCCAATAGTACCATTATTTGTTTGGTGGGACGGTATGGTGTCCTCAATGAGGACTTATTCGGTAAAAGAGATGCATGATTTAGTCGATCAACTTAACAATAAAGATAGTTTTAATTGGGAAATGGGAAAATTAAAATCCGGACCTGGTGCGATTTTATATCTTTTAGGAACCTATAAAAACGAGAAATAATGTTTGTGTACATAGGTTTTTTGAGTATCTTTTTCTTAATTTCAGCATGTTTTGCGATTGTGTTTAAACAACAGAAGAATACAAAAATGTATTCCGTATTTAAACCGTTGACCACCTCTTTAATAATTGTAATTGCCTCGCTGGTTTATTTGAAAGTTCCTAGTACTTATGCAGCTTTACTAATCGTTTCTTTGATGTTTTCACTTGTTGGCGATTTGTTTTTATTACGAGAAAAATACTTTCTACAAGGGCTTCTATCCTTTTTAATTGCACATATTGTTTTTACGTTTGCTTTTATGAGCATATACGGATTTAGCCGGAAGCGTATTCCATTAATTTTACTGCTTATAGCCGGTGGATTTTATTATAATTATTTAAAAAAAGGATTACACAAGT
>JAOZTK010000001.1:0-2597 GCA_029942185.1 Flavobacteriaceae bacterium | reverse complement strand
CTGCTTATAGCCGGTGGATTTTATTATAATTATTTAAAAAAAGGATTACACAAGTATACGATACCGGTAGCAGTGTATATGTTGGTAATCATCATAATGTGTTGGCAAGCGATCGGACTTGTTTTCAATAAGCCTACACTTGTGTTTTTTGGGATAGCAGGTGCGGCTTTGCTTTTTGCTTTTTCTGACTCAGTACTCGCGTATGCTAAATTTAAAAAAGCTTTTAAAGCAGAACAAATACTTGTTTTAACCACATATTGGGTAGCACTGTATCTTTTTACGATTGCCGGTATTTGGATTGTGGGATAAAAAAAATGTTACGGCACAATGCACAGTGTCGCAACATTTTAATTTATATTTAAATGCAATATATTACGTATTGACTACTTCTTAGGTTTAAACACAATTTTATAAGATCTCACATTTTGTAAAAACTTACGGGTAAATTCTTGTAAGTCTTTTTTAGATAAAGAGTTCAATATCTCTATATTGTTTTTAGGGTCACTAATGTTTTTACCTTCTACAAAATAATTATACAATAATTTTTGAGCATAGTCGTTTTTTTCTGTACGATTAGATAGCTGTTTCTTGTAATTTGTAAGGGTTTTATTTAAATCCACTTGACTTATTTCTCCATTTTTAATTTTGTCAATCTCTTTATATACAATACTTATTAATTTTTCCGCCTTTTCAGGATTACTATCAAACGTAATCATTAAACGAGCTTTATTTTTAGGCCTTTTAAACAGGGCAGAATATACACTAGCGCCATAAGTACCGCCTTCTTCTTCTCGAAGAGTTTCGGTAAAACGTAATTTTAAGATATCCTGTAAAGACGTGAGTAAATAAAGATTTTTTGAAGATCCCTCCATTTCATTTTCATAAGACATATTAACCGAAGTTTTAGGGTCTTCCATAGTTAGGTAAATATCTTTATCTAAATTATTTTGAAGCCAATTTACGGAATTATCTTTCCAGTTTTCTTTGGTATTCTTGGTTGGAATACTCGCAATGTATTTTTCCAATAATGGTTTTAAATCTTCTTTTTTAACATCACCGGTAATAAAAAACTCAAAATCAGATGCGTCACTAAAACGATTCAAATAAATTTCCTTTATTTTTTTAAAGGATATTTCGTTTATATATGCTTCATTGTGTACGCGTTTTTTAGGATTATCCTTACCGTACAATGTAACAAAAACACTATCCATCATTTGTATTTGTTTGTTCTTTTTACCGATTTCATTCATGTTTTTAGCATTGTGCATCAATACTTTGTAACTGTCTTTATCAAATCTTGGTTTTACAAAACGTAAATAAGCAAGTTGTAGCATAGTCTCCACGTCTTTTGTTGTGGAAGAGCCTGTAACAGATTCGGATAAATCGGAAAGTGTTATGCTTGCTGAAGCTGTTTTTCCGGCTAAAACTTTTATTAAATCAATTGCTTTGTATGCGCCAACACCCGACAACTGCGATAAAGCTTGAACTTGACCGGCTGAAGGTAAATCTTTGTCTTTTAAAAGGGATTTACCCCCAAAACTATTGGCAAAAAGTTGTACTGAATTAACCTCTTTATCGTAATACTTATAGTGAACATTTATTCCATTACTCAATACAAAAATAGTGGCTTCAATTTCTTTATTTTCAGTTTCTGAAATAATTTTACCCGTCTTAATCGTTATATCTGACAGAAGTGTTTTGCCACTAAAAGAATCTACGTAGGGTTGAAGTGTTTGGTCGTTTTCTACTTCATTTATAATCTGTATAGCTTCTTTTTTTGTTAAATTATTTTCACCTTCTACACCGGTAATTAACAAGACCCTATTCTCTTTCGTATAACGTTTTTTAAGATGATTTTGAACTTGTTTTGCAGTTAATTGTTTGAAAATTGATTTTACAATTTCATATTCGGCTTTTGTATCTGTAAAAGTTTCATTTTCCAAATAATTCATTTCTATAAAGCTTTCAATAGTCTTATGTGGTATATTTTCCTCTTGACTTATCTGTGTGTCGTAAAAATTTGACAAAATTACTATTTCACGATCTATTTCAGATTGCGTAAAACCAAATTTAACGGCTCTATTTACTATTTGAAGTGCGGTTTTAAAAGCGTTGTGTTGTTGGTTGGGCTTGGGTGAAATGAAGGCAATAAAATTATTTTCTGTTCTAGACAGACTTTTTATTCCTGAAAAGGCCATTAAAAAAGGTGCATCAGCTTTCTGAGAGTATTCGTTAAACCTTTTAGATAATAATGGGGTAATTATATTGTCTAAAATGGAGTTTTGTAAGTCTAATACAGTTTCATCTTTTAAATTCTTATTAAAATGAATATTAAAACTCAGAGAAGACGCAGAAACTTCTTTGTCTGTCCCCAGATAATAAAGCATTTCCTTGTTTTCGGGAATAGTTACATAATAACGTTCTTTTGAGTTTTTTATAGCGGGAATTTTTGAAAAAAGTTTGATTATTTTTTGTTCCATTGCTTTTTCATCAAAATCTCCAATAACAGCAATTGCCTGTAGATCTGTACGATACCAGTCATGGTAATAATCACGTAATGTTTTATATTTAAAATGGGCGACAATATCCATTGAACC